>NZ_BCPS01000063.1:0-26272 GCF_016586185.1 Paenibacillus sp. EPM92 | reverse complement strand
GCTGTCATCTTCATGCCTTGATCCCCTTTCGGATGCAAAACCTAGCCGGGGAGACGGACGGTTTGTCCCGTCTCGAACGATTTTTGGGCGGACAGCGCGATTTCAAGCGCTATTTTCCCATCGATTTCATTGACGGAGGGCGCTTCGCTTTTTCTTAGACAATCGACGAAATGATTCATTTCATTCAAATAAGCATCTTTAAACCGCTCCGGAAAAGCGGGCACAATATCATGGGTGCTTCCTCTCTTGGTCAGTATTTGAACGTCATGATAGCGTAAGGACCCGATGAGCAGGCTGCCTTCGCTGCCTATGACTTCTCCCCGAATATCGTACCCGTAGAAAGCATTCCGGCTGGCTTCTATATCCGCAGCGGCGCCGGAGTCGAACGCTACATAGGTAAGCGCCTGGTCGACGTCACCGTATTGTTCCATAAAGGAGTGGACCAGAATGTTCCCATGCGCCGAGACGGAAGTGACTTCCGCATTCAACAAAAATCGGGCGATGTCAAAATCGTGGATCGACATATCGAGGAAAATGCCCCCGCTGTTTTGGATAAATGCCGCAGGCGGAGAGCCCGGGTCGCGGGATACCCCTTTAAAATAAAGGGGCGTTCCGATGTCTCCGGCCTGTATTCTTCGCTGGGCTTCCCTATAAGCGCTGTCAAATCTCCTCATAAAACCGACCTGACAAACGACGTTGTTCTCTTTGATGACCCGAATCGCCCGGTCGGCTTCCTCTAAGTCATGGGTAAGCGGTTTTTCAATAAAAATATGTTTCCCGTGCTTCGCCGCTTGTTCGATCATATCCGCGTGCGTGCTTGTCGGCGTTGCTATAATAACCGCATCAATCGCAGGGTCTTCAAAAACTTCTTGATGATGTATCGCCGATTTCTCTATACCCAATTCACGGGCAACGGTTTCCGCCCGATTCTCGAATGGATCCAGAACGCTTACCAGCTTTGCTCCTTTCACTTTTGTGGCCAAATTTTCAGCGTGCCAATAACCAAGACGTCCCAGTCCAAGGACCGCGCAGCGTATTTGCTCCTTCATTGTCTACACTCCTCGATGTTTAATGGTGCTATATATACAAGAATAGCTGCCCAAGCCCCAAGTAAACATTCGATTTTGTGATTAAAAATTATACTTTTGTTGTTATTTTTTATGTTAAACTACATATGTATGCGCAATTATTTCACAGAAAGCGGCTGATCCTTCGTGGAGCAATTGTTTATGATCTCGAACCTGATTGGCTCGATACGGCTGGTGGACCTTCAATACACAATAGGACATAAAGGATATGCCTACGGCTCTCACCGCCATACGATTTTCGAGTTTATGTATGTCATTTCAGGTCAATTCGAACAAATCGTCAACGGACAGCCCTACGTATTAGGCACGGGGGACTGTCTCATCATCAAGCCCGGCATGTTCCATCATACCCCTCCTATTCATGAGGATGCCGAGTGGTTTGTTTTCCATTTTGAAGTGGAAGATAAACGAATACATGAAATTCTTCAACTGATCCAACACCCTGTCATTAAGAAGGACAAAGAAAAAGGTATCCACAACTTTGTGAATACCTTTATTGATGAATATGGGTACTTTCTCCATAATCTAAGTGCGCCGGAAACCGAAAAAACGTCTGAATCGAAGTATGCGGCCGTCATTATGCTGAAGGTTCAATCCTCGATTCTGAATCTGATCAGTCTGTTATCCGACTATTTCTATCATCAATCGGAATCCGCCGCTCCGCCATCGATTCAACCCTCACTGCTTAATTTGGCCCACGAGGCCGCTTACTGGATTGAAAAAAGAGCCATCGACCCCATAAGAATCGGTGAGCTGGCGAGTCAATTAAATGTAGACCGTTCCCATTTAACGAATTGTTTCAAAAAGGTTTATGGCATTTCGCCTCGGGGTTATTTGACAAAAGTGAGAATTCGAATGGCGAAAGGCTTGCTGACGGATACCGATTGGAGCATCGAAAAAATCTCTCAGGAGCTCCAATTTTCCTCCCCTGCTCATTTCATTAAATTTTTCCTTAAAGATGTCGGTCTGACGCCGTTAAAGTTTCGCAATCATACGAAGACAAGGACGGTTTAAGATAAGGGTTCATTTCCTTATTCGGCGTAGGGCGTCTGGGGACGATGGCTCGGCATTTTCAAGGATAAAACCAGGATAGCCACGCTGATGACGGCACAAACGGCAGCCATCGTGTGCAGTCGCTGTGTCGAGAACTCGCTGCTGAAGATCGCTCCCAGCAAGCTGGAAGAAAGAATCGTCCCCATGAATCTGGAGGTCATGAACAAGCCTGAAGCGATTCCCGTCTCCTTCGTAGACACGTAGGAATAGAGCGCCGTCTGCAAACCGAGATTCTGAAAGCCGTTGCTGATTCCGAATACGGATAAGAAGGCAAAAATCACATAGGGCAAGGTGTTGTCGTGCAAGAGCAGCAAGAGCAGCGAGCCGGCCATAACGAATAGCGAACCTGCGATTAGCGGACTTTTGGAACCGGATTTGTCGATCCATCTGCCCACCCATGGCGTTACAAACACGCTGAATCCGGATACGGCCAGCATAATCAAACCGACCCGCTGCGCATCGAAGTGCCGAACTTGCTGCAAATAAGAGGGAATGCTGAACATCACCGAATAGAACACGATATTCACACAAATAAACTGGATATAAACCATGCATACGTTTAGATTGTTTTTCAGAAAAAACACATCAATAAACGGCTGCTTCCGCCGCTTTTCAAACTGATAAAATAAAAAGCTCATCACCAGGCTGACGATAAGCAGCCAGACGTTAAAGCCCTGTTCGAAGGATAGAAAGAAAAACAGCCAGCTCACAATCAGCGCGGTGAAAAAGACGATTCCCCAAAGATCCAGACCTCCGGAAGCGATCGGTTTGCGAGGGCCGTCCTTCGGCAAAATCTTGATGGACATGAAGAATGATATGAGAATGACGGGGAAATTCACAAAGAAAATGGCCGGCCAATCTCCGTATTGGATCAAGAACCCTCCGATCGAAGGTCCAAAGGCAGCTGACGTTGAAGAGAAGATCGACATGACGCTCAGCGCTCTCGCCTGATTATCCGTAATACTGCTGCGGATCATGCCCATCCCCGCAGGAAACAGCGAAGACGTGCCGATTGCCTGGATGACGCGAAAGGCCATCAGCCAGCCGATGCTTGGAGAAAATGGAGCCAGCATCGACGAGATCGTCACCAGCAGCAGACCCAGCAGAAATATGCGCTTGCGCCCGAGCATATCGCTCAGCTTTCCCATAACAGGCTGTGCGACGGCGCTCGCTACGTAATAAGTGGCGATGAGCCAGGATATGGCGCTATACGGCACTTGGAATTCTTGCTGCAGCCTGGAGAAGGCAACCGAGATCATCGTCGTATTTAATGGATTTAAGAGCACTCCGAAGCCTATGGCTGTAATTAATAACATCTGACTTTGGGGAGAAATCTGCCCCTGCTTATGACGCATCTCGGTCTCAGAGGGTTTAGACATTCGCGATCGCTCTTTTCTCTCTATTAGTATGGAATCTTTCAGGCACGACGAACTGACGTTAAACTGAGTGTAACATGCCCGGCTGCTCCTTGCCAGTACGTTACACTCGAATTGCCGTTCGGCGAGCTGTTCGCAGAAACAGGGGAGCAGGTCGTCAAGTCGACCTGCTCCCCTGTTTCTGCTTATCAAACTCGTGCCGGTTTGATTACGCCTCCGGTTCCGTTCGGGTTATTCTTCTTTCCAGCTTTATTACGGGTGACAAGTTTACGGAGCAGCGGGAGCAAGTAATAATCCAGACCTAATTTACCGGCGTTGGCCCCCGCCATGAACAAGATCCCGCCGATTAGAACGAACCACGGGTTCGTGCTTACCGTGCCCGCGAACATGAACATGAAGTTCATCAGAAGTCCGAAGAAAGCGGCCGCGGTAGTTAAAGCCCCGAGGATTAAACCAAGACCGACTAAAAATTCGCCAAGCGGTATGAGGAAGTTAATCATCTTTACGTTCGGAACGGCAAAGGTGTTGATGAAAGCGGTGAAGGTCGGGTACACCAGCTCATTCGTCGCTTTATCGATTACCGGTTTGGCGACCGCGTTATTCAAGAAACCGCCTGCATTGAATCCCCCCGTTAATTTTTGCCATCCATGTGTGAGCCACTCGTAACCGAGATACAACCGGATGAATAAAAGGACCACAGCTGCGTATTTATTTTCTCTAAGCCATTGAACGAACATGACGATCATCTCCTCGTTGTGAAATTTTTCACTTGATTTGGCGCAATAAACGAACCTTGATTATTTCGACTCTCGCCGGGATCGGAAATGTTTCATCTCTCATTTTCCTTTCGTTGTGGTGTGGTTTTGCTTCCCGTCTACACCTTTATTGTACTACAGGGTTGCTGGCGCAGCTGTGATCTAAATCACCGGATGAGCCGAAACCGGCCAATGACTTTCCTGCTTCTGAAGGCAGCCCGATTCCGGCCGGTATGACGGTATGACGCGGCACCCGGTTCAGAAACTTCCTTATCGCGAATGCCGGTGCCGACCGGACCGGCATTCGATCATCTATATGAGCCTTGCAAAGTCTCAGGCTTATAACGGCTCCCCGGCAGCCCGATCCTCGCCTGCAGGCCTGTTATCGCCTTCACGAACCGGCGGCTCTACCTTGCAATCCTCGCAAATCCAGCTTTCCCCTACCGGACCCTCGCCTGTTTTTTTGGCGCACTTTTCACAAGTAATCATCTGCAGCACTCTCCTTTATCAAGGTTTATACGTACTTATACCGTACTTCTTCCCGGGCGAAGCCGCTGTGATCTTTCTCACAACGTGAAGTCAACGAGGCTGTGAAGTTGGATGCGGCATCATAGGGGCGGTTCTCGCCCCCCATTCTTACATGCGGCAAATTTCCTTCGGGCAGCTCTCGCATTGACAAACATCGCGAAGATACGTTAAGTCCTTGATTAGAATATGCCCGTCTTTATATTCAACGACGTCTTCTTTTCTCAAATCGCTTAACATCCGGTTCACGCTTTCCCTCGTCGCCCCAATCATATCGGCCATTTCCGAATTGTTGATCTTCAGGTCGACAAATATATGATCTTCTTTCAGGACGCCGTAGGAGTTGCTGAGCCGAATGAGCAGTGAACATAGCGCGCCTGTTTTGCCGAACATCATCAAATCCCGAAACTTGGTCTGGGTCAAGCGGTGCATCAAGCCCATCCACTTCATGAACTCCACAGCCAAGTCCCCGTGCTGCCACAGCAGCACCTCCAGGTCTTTGCGCTGAATGATGCCGATCTTGCCGGACTCGGTGACTTCCGCGCTGAAGGTATGCACCGAGTCTTGAAATGGATCCAATTGGCCGAATAAATCGCCTTCTTGATGCAGGTACATCGTCAGACTTCTTCCGCTATCGGTTGTCTTCGTCGTCCGGACCCGGCCGCTGATAATAAAGTACAGCTTCTCCGCCGACTCCCCTTCCCAGAACAGATAAGATCCTTTCTCCACCTGCTTTATATACATAATGCTTTGCAGCTTATCGAAACTATCCTTGGAAATAATGTCCAAAATGCCGCCGGTTGGATTGACTTGAGCCATCATGTCGCCGTCCTCCTTCGAACTGTTTGCGCTATAGATATCATATAACGGCCAGCAACTTATTCACATCGGGGGTTCTCCTGATTTATGAGGGGAGAATCTCCCGATCCCGGTGTCAGAAGAGGCGCAGAAAACCCCGATTTCATTCCTTTTACCTTCGTATTCGGCGCTTGGGCATCAGGAGATCCCCGAAACACATTTAGGGGTTTTCCCTGAATTACAAAGAGAGGCGGAAAGACTATAATGGGAGGTAATGAAAACGGTTCAACCGTAAAAGCTGCAGTGGGGGGAGGAGGCCTGACATGCCGGCATTCATACAGATCATTACCGGGGAGCTGGAAGCCTTGTGCCGCGCAACCTCCAGCGACTTCTCCGCCTTATCTTTCGCGCCGAAGCATGAACCTCGTATTCGCTGGAAGTATGCTTTCGGCAATCGCAGCGAACGCTATAAGCAGATGGTTGTAAAACCCGGATTGGGTCCGGGCGGTTTGACCCTGAGAACAGGCAAAACGACCCGTTGGACGGATTTTCCGGCTGCCCGGCCCGGCTTGCCGATGGAATGTCCCCTCGTTGCCTCCGAGCTGCTTCATGCCGCCGCGGCGGTTCCGATCACCATGCGCGAGACGGTATACGGCGTGCTCCTGATCGCAAGACGCTCGGCCGAAGCTTACGCGGACAGCGACATCGACACGCTTTATCAACATGTTCAAACGCTGCAATCGCTCCTCGAGCCTACTTTATGAATCCAAGCAGAATGCTTATTGCTGGGGTTCTTTTATTTTTGTTAAGATAGATGAAGATTCGGTTGGTGACGATAGGGAGAGGAATCCATCATGGTTAAAATCTTAGTAGTGGACGATCATGCGGTGGTCCGTTCAGGGCTGAAAATGCTGTTGGAAGGCAAAGCGGAGTTCCAAGTGATCGGCGAAGCCGCTGACGGAGACGAAGCGATCCAAGCCGTGAACGCCTTGCGGCCGGATGTCGTGCTCATGGATTTGAATATGCCTCAGGGCAAAGACGGGCTCACGGCAACCGCCGAGCTGAAGAAGCTTCACCCGGATGTGGCCGTACTCATCTTAACCATGCATGATGACGATGAGTATTTGTTCCGCGGCATCCATGCCGGAGCGTCAGGCTATATCCTGAAGAGCGCGCCGCATGAGGAGCTGCTGACGGCGATTCGCTCGGTTTCCGCCGGGAACGCTTACCTGTATCCAACCGCAACCAAGCGTCTGATGGGAGAATATTTGGAGAAGTTGAAACACGGGGACAGCACCAATACGTACGAGACGCTCTCAGACCGTGAGAAAGAAGTATTAGGGTTAATCGCCAAAGGCTACAGCAATAAAGAAATCGCAGAGCAGCTCGTCATCAGTGTGAAAACGGTGGAAACGCATAAGAGCAACGTGATGGAGAAGCTGGGCCTCAGAACAAGACCCGAGCTTGTGAAATATGCCGTCAAAAAAGGTCTTCTCAGCTTCGAATAATCGACGTAGGTAGGTGATTCCTTGCCATGCTAGGACAAGACGTAGACCGACTCTTGCAGCATCTGGACGAGCACATTCTCGACCCCGGCTTCCGCGATACGTTGAAGCATTCGTTAAAGCAGCTGGTTGATATCAAATTTGCATTGGACGAATCCTCCATCGTAGCGGTTACCGACCGCCGCGGAGTCATCCGATACATTAACGATAAGTTTTGTGAGATTTCCAAATACGAGCGGGAAGAGCTTATCGGCCAGGACCACCGGATCATCAATTCCGGATTTCACGACAAAAGCTTCATGGCCGATCTGTGGAAGACCATTACCTCGGGAAACGTCTGGCGCGGCGAGATCAAAAATAGAGCGAAGGACGGCACCTATTACTGGGTCCATACGACGATTGTCCCCTTTTTGAATGAACAAGGCATTCCGTATCAGTATTTGGCCATCCGCAATGAAGTCACCCAGTTGAAAAAAATCGAGGAAGAGCTGCAGCACATGATGACGCACATGATGAAGGTGCAGGAGGAAGAACGAAGACGGTTCTCGCGGGAGCTTCACGACGGCATCGGGCAAAGCATCTTTTCGCTGCTGATCCAGCTGGATCGCCTCATCAGCGAAACCCGGATGACCGAGCTGGAGCAGCTTCGCAATCATGTAGCCGCGGTCATTGAAGATGTGCGCGGACTGGCCTGGGAGCTTCGCCCTTCGGTGCTGGATGACCTCGGCGTCGTACCGGCGCTCCGGACCTATATCGACAATTACTCCAACCATTACGGAATTCGCGTCCATTTCCGCAGCAACCTGCGCCAACGTCTCGATGCCAATAAAGAAACGACCATCTACCGGATCGTTCAGGAGGCCCTGACGAACACCGCGAAATATGCGGATGTAGCTGAAGCCCGCGTCGAGCTGCTCGAACACGATACCTATGTCGAAGCGCATGTGGAGGACGATGGGAAGGGCTTTGTCCGCGATACCTCGTCCCAAGGCGTCGGGCTGTTCAGTATGGAAGAAAGGGCCCGCAGCGTCAGCGGCACATTCACGGTCCGTTCCAGGCCCGGGCATGGAACGAAGATTTCATTCATCGTACCGAAATGAAAGGCCGACTTCACAGCGGCCTTCCTCCAAGCCATAACTTCTCATCGTCTTCCTTCGTCTTGATCGAGGCGACGAACCGGCTGTCGATGGCTTTCTCTTCAAAAGCGGACTCCTGCAGCTCACACCAGTATAACTGCTTTAAGAGCGTGGAGAGCGTCGCTTCGTCTTGCTCCAGCAAGGCGCCGATCTTTACCGCGCAGCTGCGGTCGTACACCCCGTGCAGCGGATGCGCGCTGCCGCCTATGGCAGGGATGGCCGCTTCAAACCCTTCCTGCTCACGGGCGAGCAGCAATTCCGCCGCCTTCGAAGAGATATAAGGCATGTCGCAGCTGACAACCCATACATGCGGTTGCTGCGCTAAGGTTAAGCCCGCGTGCATCCCGCTTAGGGGACCCTTGCCGGGGAAATAGTCCGTAATGATTCGAACCCCCCGGTCTACCTTTCGCAGGAAGGGGGTCGGATCGTTCGTAGCGATGATGATCTCCTCACAGCATTTTTCCATCTCACGAATTTGACGCTCCACGATCGTCATGTTGTCCAGCATGAAGAACGCCTTGTTTTCTCCGTTCGCCCCCCGGTTTCGCCCCCCTGCCAATATCAGTCCGGACATCATAACCATTCACTCCTTCTCTGCATTGGGCTTGTTTTATATGCTTATTACATCATTTCCGCTGTCCAAAGGCAGTGATTTGCATCACTTCCGAAAGACGGTACACACCATGCGGTTCTCCGATAAGGTTTCCATGTTTTTGACAGCAGGCTTCGACAGCTTCCTTAGAAAAACTTGTGTACTATTAAACTAGCAGATGAAACTAGCAGCAATACCGTCATTTTCTATGTAAAGGAGGCCGTTACGTTGGCAAATGAGGTATTCCAGGAAGAAGAGTTGAAGTATCTGTTGCCGTTCGGACCCAGAGAAAACCATGAGACGCCCGCTCCTTCGAAGAAACCGAAACTAACCATTCGATATCTCCATAATCTGATTACGGAGCTGCAGCAGCAAAACTTGCTGCTTGCTCAGCAGGTTCATGACTTGGAGCGGCAGTTGTTTGAATGTCGTCAGACGCATATCGAGTTAGCCGCAGCCGCCGAACAACAAGCTCTGAAGGAATCGGAGACGAAGGATGAACCCGATTCGTTCCATGATGACCAGGAGGCTTTCCGAATTTCCCGTTCCAAACGTCATCAGGCTGCCAAGAAGGTATCCTTTTGGTCCGTTTTATTCCGTTTTTAGCGTGCAAACGGCTTGCAGCTTGGAATAGCTTCCGGCTTATGAACCCCATCAATATGAAAAACCTGGCCGACGGCCAGGTTCTTTTCTGTGCAAGCCCCTACGATTGAGCTTGAGGATTATTATGACGTGACTCGTTTAGCTCCTACATACTTTTTACTCCAGTAACCGGTTGTCAAACTTGCCACCGAGACGCCGCCGGAATTGGTCGCTGAAATAAATTGTTGATTGCCTAAATAAATCCCTACGTGGGAGGTTCTGTTTTTCTCCGCAAAAAAAACAAGATCTCCCTCCTGAGGGATGCTCACCGCCTTGCCTGCAGTCTCGTACATTTCCAGGGATGTTCTGGGCAAATCGATGCCGTTGAGCCCGTATATATAGTCCACAAATCCGGAGCAATCAAAGCCATTCGGTGTACGGCCGCCCCATACATAAGGAACTCCCAGGTACTTATAGGCAATTTGCGTGACAGACGGTTTTGGCTTCGGCGCATACCAAGCCGGGGCATGATATAATCCGTCTTCGTTAATAATAGCAATCCGGTTATCCGCATCCCACTGGACTCTATAGCCGAACGTCTCGGATACGAAGCGTAGAGGGAGATATACGCTGCCTTGTATAAATTGCGCAGGAGCATCCATGCTGACAACCTTTTTATTAACCAGAGCTTTTCGGTCCCCGGTTTGCAAGGCGATCGTTTTGTTGTTGTTGGTTAACGTAACTTTCACCCGCGCTTGTTCCATGCTCCACTCAACCTTGTAACCAAGCTTCTCAACGAGCACACGTAAAGGGATTTGCAAAGTGTTGGTGTTATCGATATAAGGCTGTGCTTCGGGGAAGGAAACCAGGCTGTCGTTAATCTGCACTTTAACATCATTGGCGGCAGCTTGTGCTGTTCCCGCATGAAACATGGCAAGCAGTCCGATCGAGGAAAAAGCGCACGACCAAATAAGCTTCTTGCAAAAACGATTCAAATCAAATTCCTCCTGCGGCCTTCGAGGTTAGTTGACGGATTCGGAAGAGGCTGCTCCCTAGTTCGATAGTTAACGAACATTCACCCCATGGTAAAGAATCCCCCGTACCAGATCTTCTGCTGAACTGGATTCGGCCCATTATTTTTATTAGAGTAGCATAGTGGTTTCATGGACTTCAAACTTATAACTGCCATGAATTACATTGATTTCCTTTCTTTTCGCTTTATTTTGGGTTTTGACACATCTGTGCTAAATTTTGTAAAAAAAAGCCCGCGACCGCTCATTAGAGCCGTCTCGGGCTTTCGACATATCAGACAAGGCTTGCGACGGATGGTCACGAGTTCTACAGGAGCTCTTATTCCCTATCAGGCGTCGGCCGCACAGCGAAAACCGATATTCCCCGTGGAGCTATCCGGTGTATTTTTACTGCGGGCAGCGACTCTGTACCGGTTGCAATACGATTTGTGGCACAAATAGGAGCCTCCGCGCAGCACCTTCTCCTGACCTGTCGGCGGACCTTGCGGGTTTATTAGCGGGGCGGCCGGATGATTCGCGCTAAACCAGTCCGAGCACCATTCCCATACGTTGCCGGAAACATTATACAGCCCGTAATCGTTCGGTTTATAAGCATGGACAGGCGCGGTTCCGGCATAACCGTCGCTGCAGTTATTTTTCTCCGGAAACTTGCCCTGCCAAATATTGCAGCGATGCTCCCCATCCGGTTTGAGGACATCCCCCCACGGATAACGCTTTTGCACAAGACCGCCTCTTGCCGCATACTCCCATTCCGCTTCGCTCGGCAGCCGTTTACCGGCCCATTGGCAATAAGCATACGCATCATGCCAGGAAACATGAATCACCGGATGGTCCATGCGGTCATCAATGTGAGAATCCGGACCTTCCGGATACTTCCAGCATGCACCGTTCACGGCCCACCACCAGGGCGTCTGCCGAACCGTTTGTGTCACTCCTTGCGCAGTTTCGGCGGAAACGAACAAGTGGAACACAAAGGACCAGCCAAAGATCTCCGCTTCCGTGCGATAACCGGTAGCATCGACAAATGCCTTGAATTCCGCATTGCTCACTGTATAAGGATCGATATAAAAGGGATCCAGCCGAACCGAACGAACGGGGCCTTCGCCATCTTGGGCAAACCCTTCCTGATCCGCAGTTCCCATTAAAAACTCACCGCCGGGCAAATAAATCATGCCTTCTTTAGGATCTTTGGACGAGGGTATGATGTTCAGGGGCAAGGAATGAGCATCCGGTAAGCTCGAATCCTCTCTGCTGGCCGAGCAGCAGCCCGGTTTTTTTGCATTCATTTCAATCATCCTCCAAGATTAAACAGAGCCCCTACAGCTTCGGATAGCCGTGACCGAATTCCGCAGGATGTCTCCGTTTCAGCTCTGAAATAGCATGACCGCGTCCTGTCTGCTCCAACCACTGCGTATACTTCGGCAAGAAACCTTTGGCATGATAAGGTCCTCCCTCTTTCATAACCGTCCACAGCGGATCTACGTCGAAAGGCATTGTCTCCATCATGTGGTCATGCCATTCATTTAAATAATATACCGCATCTCGGCAAACTTGGCGATGCTCCGCAGCCAGATTCGTTTGCTCATGAGGATCGTTGTCGATATCGAACAGCATCTCTTTATTGAATAAATGGTACCCGTCATGATACGTTCGGATATAGAGCCATTGCCCGAAACGAACGCTTCTTTGACAAACGTGAGCACATTGTGAAACGACAAGGTAGTCGCGGCCCGCCTCCTGGCCATTCAGCACGGCGGGTGCATAGCTTTGGCCGTCCCAGCTTGGCAGCGGCTTACGTCCGAGCAGCTCGGCAAGCGTTGGATTCAGATCCAGATGATAATGCAAACCATGATCAACATGGGGCTGTGTTACACCCGGCCAGCGAATAATCATCGGAATTCTGCAAGTACCCTGATCCGCGGTTCCGTGCTCCCCGTAAATTCCAAGTTCGCCCATGTTCTCGCCATGATCCGCCGTTATGATGACGACCAAATCATCCATCACCCCTTGAGCCTCCAAAGCAGCGAAGATGGAACCGATATGCTCGTCCATATAACGGACGCCGCAGTCGTATCCGTCGATCATTCTCCGTAATCCTGCCATATCCTTGATTTCTCCGGGATGACGGGGAAATTGTTCGCTGGTCTGATTATCGTACATATTAATTTCGCTTGCGCTATGCGGTCCGACCTTGAGCTTATGGGCTTCCAGCACATCCTCCGTAATCCACGCAGGCAGAGGATCGTCAGCAAACGGATTTCCGAAATCTTCCGGTGCCCGGTACGGCGTATGGGGGTCCCAATAATTCACATAAAGAAACCAGTCGTCCTTCCGGGCATTGTGCTCAATCCAATTCAGTACGGCAGGCGTCACTTCCTCGGCCGATTCCATCCCGCATTTCCCGGTATTATGAATTTCATTAAAGCCTGCATAAAACGTCCAGGACGAATGCCGTTCCGCGAAAGGGCTTATTAATACTGTCTTTAATCCGGCAGAACGTATGAAAGCAGGCAGACTCTCCTTGGCTAATGTATCTTGAAATTGTCGCCGCTCTCCTTCATGACGCACATCGCCGGCGGTCCCGCCATGACCGACAACCCCGTTGTGGATGCCGAACTTTCCCGTCATTAGCGCTGTCCTCGATGGAAAGCAGGGGGCATCGGACGTGTAATAGTTTGTAAAGCGAACTCCTTGCTCCGCAATTTTGTCAATATGAGGCGACGTATTACGGTGATAGCCGTAGCAGCCCAAATGATCGGGGCGTAATGAATCCAAATCCAGCAATAAAAATCTCATGGTTTATCATCCTTTGCGCGTAATATGGTGCTACCCTTTCACGGCTCCGTTCGTCAGTCCGGCAATAATCTTTTTTTGGAATAAAAAAATCAGGAAGACGAGAGGTACGACAGACAGAACGATCGCCGCGGATATAGTCGCCCAAGGAAAGTCGTGCTCCCCTTGAAACATCATGACCCCTACCGGTAAGGTACGAAGCGAGGCCTTGGACATTAAAGTAAACGAGAATAAAAATTCATTCCAGCTATGCACAAACACCAGAATGGCTGCAGTAACGGTCGCCGGGGCGGATAACGGCAAAATAATTCGAATAAACGTCTGCATCCGGCTTGCTCCATCCACATAAGCGGCGTCATCCAATTCCTTCGGAATTTCATTCAGCAAGGCAGACAACAGCCAGATCACCATAGGCAACGCGAACGCTGCATGCGTCAGGCTTAATCCGGTGTAGGTGTTAATCAAGCTTAAATCGCGCAGTCCTACAAATATAGGCAGCACCATCGTCATGGGCGGAAACATCGACGTTGTGACAACCAGCATTAAAATTAACGGTTTCCCCCGAAACTGCAGCCTCGACAACGCATACCCCATCATGAAGCCCAATACCAGAGCAATTATCAGCGTATAGAAGGCAACAACCGTGCTGTTCCAGTAATATTCCGCGAAGGGCTGTTCAAAAACACGGATATAATGTTCCAGGACCGGTTTCCAGGTCATCAACCTGGGCGGAGTATCGAACAGTTCAACAGTCGGCTTGATCGAAGTAACAAATAGCCAATATAACGGAAAAAAGGAGACGACGACGAGCAGCAGCACCCCCAGAGCCGATCCATAGCCCCACTGCATATCGATAAAGGTTGTGGTGTGAATATACATAGGCAATGATTCCGTTTCGTTGCCGGGCCCGCCTTGAGTTAAGCCGTACATCAAGTCGAAGGCCTGCATCGCCGATAAGGTGCGTAAAACCAAAGAAACGAGAATGACATTGCGAAGCAGGGGCAAAGTAATTCGAAATAAAATTTGCGTACGGTTCGCTCCATCGATTTTAGCGGCTTCGTATAAGCTGCCCGGAATAGATTGCAGGCCGGCAAGCAGAATGATCGCCATGAACGACGATGTTTTCCAGATAGCCACTATACATATCGCGGTAAAGGCCAGCTTGCCGTCTCCCAGCCAATTGAGCGGCTTCTGAATAAATCCCAGCGCCTGAAGAATCGCATTAAACAGGCCGTAATCCTGATTAAACATCCAACGCCAAGTCAAGGCGTTCGTAATCGTGGGCAGCGCCCAAGGAAACAAGATAGCCGCCCGGACAAATCCCCGGAACCGGAACGCTTTGTTAGCCAAAATCGCAAGGTACAATCCGATAATCAGCTCAAAAATGACCGTAATCGATGAAAACGAGAGCGTAAATCCTAACGATTGCCAAAACCGGTGGTCACGGAATGCTGTCGTATAGTTCTCCAAACCGACAAAAGGCGATCCCAGCCAAGGCTCCGTGATCGAGATATGGTAAAGGGACATCCAGAACACCCGGACAATGGGATACAATGTAAATATCAATAAGAACAAAACCGGCGGTAAGATTAACAGGCAAGCCACCTGCTTATCGGTCCATCTTCCGGTCCTCCATGGCCGCTTCAGCGGTTTGACGGATGGCAAGGTAACGCCTCCCCCTCTTCGTGCTAATTAGGAAACACCCGGCAAGAGAAGCCTCTCCGACCGGGCTGACTTTCTCTCCTTTATTTTAATTTCTCATCAATTTCTTTCTGTGCGTCACGCAACGCGGCCTCAGGATCCTTCTGACCGGACAGAACGAGGTTCACCTGCGTTTGTACACTTCGGCTGATCTGCTCGTAATTTCTTAAGACGGGCCGGCTTTTCGCTTTTTCCATCACAGCAGGCAGCTGTTCGAAGATAGGCTGTGCCTTTTTCAACTCAGGATCGTCAAACACTTTCCTGACCGACGGAATTTTGCTCGCATTCGTGCACATCGACTTTTGCTCCTCGTCGCTCAAGAAAAACTTCATCACTTCCCAAGCTTCTTTCTTATGTCCGGAGAACTGGTTGATAGCGTAGACCCATCCGCCGGTGGAAGAATGCGATTCCGAACCGTCCGAATGCGGTATCGCGGCAATTCCTACCTTGCCTTCCACTTTCGTGCCTTTGAGCTGAGTAAAAGCCGCAGGCCAGTTTCTCATGAAAATGGCGTTGCCCGCGCTAAAAGCGATCGTATTGTCATTCGGATTCGAAGTGCTGACACTAACGGGAGAAACCTTGTCCTGCGTAATCAGGTTGTTCATCGTTTTCAACGCTTGAATGCCTTTATCGCTGTCTACCTTCACCTTGCCCTGATCGTAAATATCTCCATTCTGACCCCAGAGATGCTCCAGCCAGTTGATTGTAGCACCCTCGATTTTGGCCCCCTGGAATAAATAGCCGGTCAATTTCGGATCATTTTCCTTCTGGAGAATTTCCTGGGATACTTTCGTCAGTTCAGCCCACGTTTGGGGAACGGGCAAATTGTACTTATCCAGCAGATCTTTACGGTAAAACAACACCCCGACATCCATATAACCTTGAATCCCGTACTGTTTGTTATTGACTTTGCCTACTTCAACAGCAGCAGGCCAGAATCGCTGCAGATAGGAAGCATCCGCATATTCATCAATCGGCGCCAGCCAACCGGCGGAGGCAAACATGGCAGGCCATGTGACGTCGGTCATAAACAGGTCCGGGGTATTGCTTTTACTGTTGAACCAAGTGCTGTACCGGGTCATTTGTTCATTAGGCACCTGCGGAAGCTCGACATATTTGATCTTAATGTTGTCATGGGTACTGTTAAAACGGGCAATCGACTTTTCCAGTTCACCGGAAGCATCCTTCCCCGCGGCAAATTCGATGGATACAGGCTCCGATGATGCCGGTTTCGCGGAATTGGAGGCTGTCTCGGCCCCGTTTTGATTCGGAGAACCGCTTGAGCAGCCTGCAGCTGCAATCGTTAATACAAGAGTCATGGTGATCAAGGGCATTTTTTTCTTCATGGCCAGTCTCCTTCTTCCCGTCATTTTTCGGGCATTATTTGATTAATCATTTTAATTAATTAAAAGAACCTATTCCCCCTTACTTTTTCTTGTTGCAGAAATATATAGATAAGTTTCCGGACGTCCGGTCAACACACTATTCAAAATAAACCTATGTATTTAGTGGGAATTATTAGTTTGTATGATAGCATCGCCTCTTTCGGCTGTCAACCGTTTTGCTTGACATTCTGCTTCATGAGGCCAATGATTGCAATAATGGCTTCATCTTATAAATATTTCATGCTGAAGCGCCAGGCTGGCGGCACCGATCAGACCGATATGCTCTCCGAATGAGGAGCTTTCAATCTGTACCTTTTCTCTTTTGAATAAAAAAGACCGCCATTCGATTTCTTTCTTTAACTCGCTAATCAACGGAAATCCAGGTCCAGCCATGACTCCTGCGACAACAACCTTCTCGACATGCAGAATGTTAATATAAGAGGCTAGCACCGTCCCAATAGCCCTTCCCGCCTGACGCATGGCTTGAACGGTCTCGGAATCTCCCTGCTCGAAGGCATGCAGCACACGGGGCCACGAAGCTTGAAGCTGCCGCGATATCGCCGTATTCGAAGCATATTGCTCCAGGCACCCCCTGTTCCCGCACCAGCATGAGATGCCGTCCGGCATATACGTCATATGACCGAATTCCCCCGAGCCCGTGGGTCCCCCTC
Organism: Paenibacillus sp. EPM92; assembly: GCF_016586185.1. Taxonomy (NCBI): domain Bacteria; kingdom Bacillati; phylum Bacillota; class Bacilli; order Caryophanales; family Paenibacillaceae; genus Paenibacillus; species Paenibacillus sp. EPM92. The sequence continues at coordinate 9,281 of NZ_BCPS01000063.1, read as the reverse complement.
TGTAAAGCCTATCGTTGAGAATAAGCCCCGATCCGATTCCTTCCCCTATATAAATACACAAGAAATCGGATACCTGTTTGCTTTCTCCAAACATCTTTTCGGCCAACGTCATGGCACGGACATTATTGTCTATATATACGGGCAATTGTACGGCGTTCGTTATTTGGGCAGCCAGCGGGACAGGTCCCCAGCCTAACGGCTCGACGTTGAGTATTTCGCCTTTGTCAAAGCTGATTAAACCTAGACATCCAATGCCTACAGCCGCTATCTGCACGTCGTTGATATCCGAAATAAATGCTTTCAATTCCTTGATCAGCATTTCGGTAAATGCAGCTTCATTTATTCCCGGGGACAAGGGGAATTGACGTGTTTTTTTGATAAGTCCATGAAGATTAATGAGTCCAAGTTCCACTTGACTCACGTGGATATGAATACCGACCACCCAAGACGCATCTCCATTTAAAGCAAGAGCAATGAATTTGCGGCCTACTTTTTTTCCTCTTCTTGCAAATAACCGACTTCCCGGATCAACCCTTCCTCAATAAGCTCAGCCGTCAAATGGCTGATCGTTGCTGAAGTCAGTTGCGTCATTTCCGCAATATGCTGTCTTGAAGTGGGTCCATATCTTAGAAGGGATTGGAGTACCCTCGAACGGTTCGTTTGTTTGGCTCGAATAATATTTTGCCCCTTAAGTGACATGCCGTTTTACTCCTTATGCGGTGACCGCTGCCTGTGTGTTAGCGTCTCATTATCGGTGTATAACATGGCGCTTGGCAGAATCTCCTTGGTTTATTCCCATAGTAATATGCTGCAGCCCCTTTGAGCAACTCCTCAATAAACAGGAGCAGACGCCACCTCTACCCTAGGTGTAAACGCATGACTGCCGCACCTGAAAAAAACGTCGGGCAGATCATCAACACGATCTGTCACCCGACGCTTTCTCCATGCCTGCCAATTATAAACGGATCAGTAAGCCGGCTCGTTTCAATCCTCTATATGGGCTAATTTACATCACCGCTGTTAACGAACTTGATGCCTTCTACTCTTAGCCGGATTTCACCGGAAGGTACATCAAGCCGATAGGTCTCTTGAGATTTAGCCATCAATAACTGAAACCCGAGAGGAGACAAGAAAGATATCTTGTTGTTATTGGGGTCCGCCAGATGCGGGAAAACAATGGTGTACGACTCGGGCGAATCGTCATCTAAATACCGCAGCTCCAATTGACTGCCAATCAGTGCGACGGAATTTAGATTCTCTTCGGTTAGATCAGCGACTATCTTCTCAAGCGTGGTCGCATAAACAGCCAATACCTGCTCAACCGTGCTGCGTTTCACGTTGTGTTCCGGAAAATACTGATTCAAGAAATTGAACTTTTCTTCATCAAAATAAACAAGTTGATTAATCAGTTGGGTTCGTGAACCTTGATACATAATACTACGGTTCATAGTAGATTTCCCCTCCCTTACTGAACACAACCCATTTAGAGTAGCTAGTGAACATTCTCATACAAATCCCTCCTAAGTAAATAGAGGTCTCCACAAGGGAGACCTTCAGATCATTATACCAAGTAATATCTGTAAATCCAATCCAAATCTCCTCGACAACAAAAGCACGATTGACACTTATACTTTGGGATGCTAAGCTTACTTAAGTGCAGGCATTCCGCTATTATCGCGGGATGCCTCGATCCATTTTTATACTCTTTTTACATTAAATGTTACCTGAAACTAGCTGAAAGGAGGTACTTCGATGATCCAAGTTAAAGAATTCGTTGATACGGATAACTCTTATGCGGAACATAAGGCTAACGAGTTTTTGGCGGGATTAAATGAGACTCAGGTCGTAAATGTGTGTTACGGCTCGGTTATAAAGACAACGCCTTCCGGGAAAGAGACCCAAAGAAGCACGATTTTGATCGTTTACAAGACCAAAGCCAAGCGAGAGACTTAGACAAGAAGTATCTAACGGCAACAGGCTGCCCCGCACCCTCAAGATGAGGGAAGGACAGCCTTTGGTTATTTCGCGATTTCCAGTTACGTCGTTTGAACGAACTTGCCTTTTCTGACGGCTTTCACTTCATACATGCTCACATTCGTGCTGATCACATACTCAGGCGGTTGTTGTCCCTTGCTGTTCCGGTGCCCTTGAATGTGCTCGGGGCTCTTCTCCCAATTTTTCCAGGCTTCCTCCGATTCCCAGCGAACGACGATGACGACCTCTTCGTTTTCTTTACTTCTCTTGTTCACCATGACGGTACGATCAAGCCTTCCCTCCCGTCAAGCGGACCTTCCTTGCTGAAGCGTTCAACGACTTTGTCCGCATTGCCCTTCTCCACCGTGACGGTTCTGGTTTGAATAAGCACCGGTTCCTCCTCCTTCTGCTTGCCTTATTGTGCCGCTTCTTGAAACATTTCGGCGCCGGTGCTCGCTCTTATTCAAGTTTAATTGATAACGATTATCATTGTCAAATGGACATCACACAAGTCCTAAATAACATTCACCGTAACCAGCTGGCCTGTTCGCCGGTAAGCTTCTCTACAATTGGCGATAGCTCATCCACTTTTACAACCTTACTTAATATCGTCATCCTTCATTCGCTCCGTTCCGGATGACGCCTGGGGATTTCCTCCCCCGATCCTGATATCTCTCTATAGGCATAATCTCGCCCTCTGGCGGCCAATTTTTTTGCTTTGAGATATCTGCGATACTGCCTTAGATCAAGCTTCCCTAAACCCTTAAAGTCCGGCCTGGTATTCGCTTCGATAAACCATACTCTTCCTTTCTTATCGATGCCCATATCTAAACCGACGATCTTTAGAGAGAAGCGTGAGTCCAGTATTTGAACAATCTGGTAGGAGACATCGATTAATTCTCTCATCACTTCTAATCTGTTTAAGGGCTGATCCATTCCTTTCAATGTCCTGTTTATCCTTACGTCCCTTGCTCCTTTGGCTATATTGGTTACAACAGATGATTTCTGAGGCGCAACCTTGGCACTGACCCAGGAAAGATGCCATCGGTTCAAAGGCTTTTGCAGGACAATGCGCACATCAAATGGGCGCCCATGATAGGTTGCCAAATCAATGCCCTGCTGAATCAGGTATTTCTTATTAGGATTCAATATCTTCTGCAGCTCATCAAATACATCTTCAGTAGAGCAACGGATCGTTATATCTCTATACGAAATCTCACTTGTGGAGCTATTACGCTTTTTCACGCGAACGATTCCGTTTCCTCTTCTGCCGATATCCGGCTTGATATATACAGTAGAATAGGATCGGAGCATTCTCCTAAGGCTTGTGGCATGAAACCAGTCTGTTTTCGGTACATAACGCGAAATAATCGGGTCGTCCATGAGTGGCGAACCCTTTTTCATTTTACTTCGGATAACCGTATGCCTCATATGGCACCCTCTTTCAAAAACCTCTCCAACCGTTTCTTCGTTTCAAAAATATGCGAGACCGTCATCTATCCTCCTGTTGAAGCATGGGTTCGAGACCGCGTCATTCTCGACATGGATATCACCCTCTTATAGATAACTTGGGGTACATCATGTCGCTCGGGATAACTGTATTGCTGCGGTCAGTGCCCATAATTGCTTTTGCATATTCCAATGGATTCAGAAACGCTCTGCGTGACTTCGCTCCATAGGCCTTTACGATTGATACCTTGGCCGATTGCGCGTTGCATTCAATGAGCCAGATCTTCCCCTTCCGATCTACAGCGAAGTCTATCCCGATTTCTCCGAACTTTCCGTATTTTTTTTCTACCCCTGTATAGATATCGATCAAAAAAGTATTGATTTTTTCTTTTAAGGCTTCGATCTGCTCGTTCGTGTAATGTGGGAATATTTTCTTTAGATGTGTATCATATCGATAGGCAGAGGAGTGGGTGGTGATCGGGGAGTTTTGCCGGCCTACACGGACGCAAACCCCAACGATATCGATTTCTCCTTGTTTGTTTCTTTGGAGCTCAGCTCGAAAATCGCAGAGGCGGTTGTTACGGACTCTGACCAAATCGATCGCACGCTGTACGATCAATGCCCGGTTCCCGAAGAAGGATTTAATTGCTTTTTCCAAGTCAGTAATCGTATTGACTCTCTTGCGAACCAAATATCCCAGAATTGAATAGCTGTACAGATAACCGTTATTACGCAGTTTTTCAATACGCATCACCTTGGTACCCTTTCTTCCGCGACGCGCTTTCACATACACTGTGCCTTGCTTCCGTATCATGCTCCTGATTTCATCCATCGTTTGAACATTTTGGGTAGGCGGCAAATAGGAGCGTACATTCTCATCCTGGTTTAATAGCTCGTAGAGATCACCTTTATTAAATGCATGAATAGGATTAATTTTCTTGATCCCCAAACGGTCGAACTCCGCTAACAGATTATCAATCGCCTTACCTGAGCCGCCTCGGACATAGACGACATCGGGATAAGAAAATTGCTTTTTCTCCCATCTCTTGGTCTTGTAATTATAATAAGTTCCATTAATTGTTTTGTTGAAAATATCCACATCGTCGACGCAAAAAAAGGTAAGGGTCGTTTTGGCTTCCAAGTTCGCATCGGCAAGCTTTTTCAATCGGGGATATCTATTCATCCTATATAGCGGCATTGGCTTAATACCCAAAATGACGCCGACAATCGGACGATCGAGAGAAGTATCATGGCTCGGTTGTTCCATTGCATTTCACCTCATACAGGTTTTGTAAACCAAAGATCAATCTATTTCCTTCTGAGGAAGATCCGGCATTTCGTTGACGGAAACAAACCAGGCAGCCTCTTTCGGGCAATCCAAAACCATAAGCTTTCCATATTGACCTTCGCGAGACTGGTGATATTTTAAATACGCTTTCCCGTCTTCAATGGCCAGGATCTCTACTTTCCCCGAGGTATGACTCATACAAAGCCTAACTCGTTTTCCTAAACCGGACGTTCTTGCTTTCGCTTCTTCTACGATATGATAGACTTCCTCCAGTGTGAGCACGAAGGCTCGGTTCCCTGCAACCGGCCTGTTGACAAAAAAGTAATAGGGAGTAACTCCGGCCCACGGAGCAAATAGAGCCTACCCCTTGGGCTGGTGGAGTCAAAAAAGGGAACAAAGAATTGAATGATTGGATTAACAGCGAGCTTGAAGCATTAGGGAAAGAGCAGTTTTTGCATAAACTTCATGATGAATACCTGAAAAAGGAATTTGGTCCCGAAATCAATCCGGATGATATTGTTGTAGAATAGCATTCGATGACTTCGCTCCAGCCTTCGCCAGCCACTCCCTTGCCTTCTCCGGACTCGGTTCGACGCCGATGCCCAGCTCGTAGCATACGGCTACTTGCTGTTCAGCCAAGGCAAAGCCCTGCTCAGCCGACTTTACATACCACTCCAATGCAGCCCTTTCATTCCGCTCCACACCGTAGCCGTTCTCATAACAGAAACCCACATTATACTGCGCCTCGGCATGGCCCTGTTCCGCCGCGTAGGAGCAATACTCAAACGTCTTGCTATAGTCCTGTCCGACCCCTTGTCCAGTGAAATAGCACTCCCCAAGCGCGTTCAACGATTCGGGATCTTTCAAAGCTTCACCTCGTTTATAGGCTTCTAGTGCCCTTTCGTCACTTTGCCCGATCCCCTTGCCGTGTCTATAGCAATGTCCAAGCTTACCGATCGCCCGGACATCGCCTGCTTTATCCACGGCTTCCTTGTAGTAAACGAATGCTTTCGCCATGTCCGATTCGACGCGAACGCCGAGCAGGGGGCTGTAGCCCGTTTCATAGGTCAGGCCGATTTCATAGATCAATTCGAAGCGTTGTCTTTCCTTGACTAAGAAGTCAGCAAACTTTAGAAGCCTTTGCCCGTCTTCGTTCGGGTATTTTAAAGCGTACAACGTTCTCATACTCTCCAGAGGACTCGGTTTCACGGAGGCGGTCCGGGCAAGCAAGCTTCTCAAGGGAGACAGCGGCTTGCATGTAAACCGGTAGGTGCGATTATCGAAGCCCTGTAAATAAGCCGCGGTCAGCAGCTCCTCCGCTTGATCCAAGTCCTGGGGAACCCCCATGCCCGACATGTATAGAAAGGCCAAGTTATGTAACGAATTTTTGTGTCTATTCTTGGCGGCCTGCTCATACCAGTACACCGCATTCGTAAAGTCCCGTTGAACGCCGTCCCCGTTGAGATAAAAGCCGCCCACATTGTACTGGGCGGGGCTAAATCCCTGTTCCGCCGCTTGCTTACACCAATAGAAAGCCTGAACGAAATCAGGCTGTTTCCCGTTCTTCCTGATGTAGGACAAGCCTATGGCATTTTGAGCCCGGCCCGTCTGCCGAGCCAAATTTCCGGACTTCTTGTACCAATTCCATGCACCGTAATAGTCTTCGCTATCATAAAAATGATCACCGATCTTCTCTATATAGGCGTCTTCTTCTTCACCGAGCCGCTCATGTTCTTCCGCTTGTTCATAATGCTCTGCCGCCAGCCGATAGTCCTCCGCGTCTACCGCGGCTCTTGCCAGATGACAGTAGCATCGGTGAAGACTCTCTTTCGTTGAATCCCCATATCCGTACTTTCTAGCTTCCTTATACATCGCTATGGCCTGTTCGATATTTCTGTTTTCCCACGCTTGTTCACCAAGCTTGATATAGCAGCGGTATAAATGATATTCGCCATCGTCATCACCCTGCTCCAGGGCTCTAAGATACCATTCGATCGCGGTCTCGTACTCGGGGTCGTCATTATAATCCTCTTCCCCGAAATAGTAATTGCCCAGCGCGACCATCGCTTTTCCGGCGCCTAAGTCAGCCGCTCGTTCGTACCATGCCAAACCGCGCTCAATCTCATAGTGATTGAAGCACTTCTCGGCCGCTTCCATATAGTGTTCCTCAGCCGAGGTCCTCGCGGACCAGACTTCAGCCGCCTTCACGTACCACTCGGCAGCGGCATGGTCGTCCATATTCACTCCCTTACCTTCAAAGTAACACTGCGCCAAAGCGATCATCGCATCTTCATGGTCCATTTCAGCCGCTTTTTCAAACATCGCTATAGCCTCGTCATAACTCTCTTCCTCGTCGTACTCTTTACCATACTGATAATAGGCGTCCGCCAACCATTCATAGGCTTTGTCAATCCCTTTGCTTAGTGCCTGTTGGTAATATTCAATCGCTTTCGCATATCTTTGCTCCACGCCATGTCCATACTCGCAGCATACGGCCAGGTTCAGCAAGCTCTTGTCATGGCCATGCTTGAGTGCCTTGGCGAAGTATTCAAAGGCCTTCCCTTTTTCCTGCACATCCCTGGATTTATAGAACTGCTCGGCGATCCAATAAGCGCCTTCGGCGCACTGGCTCCTAGCTTCCTCGTCGCCTAATTCCGCCGCCTTCTCAAACCAGTGCACAGCCCCATAGGCATTCTTCGGACAGCCCCTTCCCTCTTTATAGCAATAGCCCATATTCCGCATGGCTACCTTACTGCCATTGTTCGCGGCCTGCTCATACCAATAGAGCGCTTGACCGTGATCCTGTGTCACTCCATGACCATTCGCATATAAAACCGCCAGATTGTTTTGCGCTGCTGCTGAGCCCCGCTGTGCGGCTTTTTCGTAGTATTCGGCCGCTTGACGATAGCTTTGATTCACGCCAAGGCCGTTTGCATAACTGTGCGCCAAGTAAAACAGCGCCTCCTGATTCCCGTACAATAACGCCTTCTGGTAGTAATCAAAGGCCTGCTTCCGATCCTGCTCATCCGTTGATTTGCCGAGTCTTCTCCCCAGCTTAAACGCGATATCAGCACATTGCTTCTTTGCGTCCTCATCCCCAAGGCCGGCTGCCTTTTCAAACCAATATAAAGCTTGGACGTCATTTTGCTGAACGCCGGAGCCGTTCATCCATCTGTAGGCCAGATTGCTCATCCCGAACCGGTTGCCATTCTTCGCCGCCAGATCGAACCAATACACAGCCAGCTGATCGTTCCGGGTCACACCCTCCCCATTCGCATACAGCACGCCGAGATTGTTTTGAGCGCCGGAATGACCGGCCTTCGCCGCTTTTTCATAGCTTGGAACTACCGTGTTATATAATTTTAAAGCCTTCGCGTTCAGAGCCAACTCATAATAAAAATCCCCATACTCAAGCTTGGCCTGTCTGCAGCCGCGCTCCAGCGCCTTCGCAAACCAGCCTTGTGCCGCTTGAAGATTTTCCGCCCCATAGTGCCCGCGATCTCTATAGTAAACGGCTAAATAATAAGGAGCATCCTCATGGCCCAGCTCCGCAGCCTGTCTAAACCCATCCACCATGTCCCGGTTGTGATTTCTCGCGTTCCAAAGCCCGATCGCTTTGTTATACAGCTCGGATGCCGTAGGCTGGTAAACCACCGGACGAGGTGCAGGAGCCGGCTTCGGGACCGGGGGCTTCGATCTCTGCACAGGACTTTGCTGTACGGGCCTTTGCACGTAAGTCTGCCTGGGAGGAGCAGCCGGCGGCTTCGCGACCTGCTTTTTGTGCTTGGCGATAAAATCGGCAAACGTCGTCCGTGCCTCGACATTTCCCGGATAATGCAGGTTCACAAACTTGCTGACAAGCTCTCTCTCCGTGCCCCTGTATTTGCCGCGGTCCGTACCGGATCGAAAGCTTCCGGTCTTGTTCTGATTAAAGTTATAGGCCCGGATAATCGAGGATACCGTCCACTCCTCTATGCCGGTTAATGCCGACACCTTCTCCTGGGATTTATTCCCTACTATATACTCGTAAATGACCGATACATGCTGATCTCTGCTGTATGATTTGATTTTATGGAGCTCATCCGGATTAAAAGCCACCGTTCCCTCACCCTTTAGCCGTCTCGGAATAGGTAATCATTGCTCTTCTTGTTCGTCTTTGGTTAACTCCGCTCTTAACTCGGACAATTTCCCTTTAAATCTGCCGTTCACATCGTAGACATCCCAAAAGTTCCAGCCGTTCGCATTCTTTTGGGTAATCGCGGTGGCCGCTTTCGAGGGACTGTTAAACAGCTGATCGTGGAACTGAATCTGAACCGCATCGTCTTCCGGAAGCTTAATCAAGGCAGCCGTATAGTCTTTGCCTTTGAAGCTTGCCTTGAATTGATCGCTTAAAGACAGAATCCCCTTCTCCATCAGCTGCGACAGGGAAATATTGTAGCTTTTAATTTGCTCCGCCGTTGTTCTGGAAGCAGGCGCCTCACCCTTGACGGATACGTAAATCTCATCGAAAACATCCTTATATGCATTATAAATAGTCAGACAAAGATCTCTGTTCGGTTGGGCCATCACC
>NZ_BCPS01000062.1:0-19723 GCF_016586185.1 Paenibacillus sp. EPM92 | reverse complement strand
AATCGGTTTGCCTAGATTCGCCAGATATTGCAGGATCAAAAACTTATTCTCCGGGGTAAGTTCCGGATGCTGAAGGCACGGCTTAATCACATGATCGCAGAGCAACTGATAATTGATCTGAATAAACTTGCTGGAGGAAGGCGCCTTGGCCTCGTCCGGGGATAAATAGATCATCAGATCGTATTCAAAATTGCCGGTCGATTGCTGGAGATAGTGATAGTACCTCTCGGTCTGATCCTTCGATTCGTTCGCTTTAATTTTATTTTCAATCGTAATTCTCAGCACATCGTTCGTTCCGATGATGTCCAGCCTAAGCTTATCCTCTCCGCTTCTGTCCGCATATTCGGTTTGGAACAGCATTTCGCTGAGCTTGAGCTTTTCCTCGTCCACAATGGCGGCTAAATCCAGTACGACCACCGCCTCCTCATGAAACACGCCGTAACGGCTGACCATAAATAAAAAACGCTGCAGCGGAAAGGTGCCTAAGCCCAGGCTGGACCCGGGATCGATGATCCATTTCACAAAGGCGCTGTGCCACATTTCGGTATGAGAGGCCGCGATAATTTCGAACAGGTTGCTCTTGGATTGAAGCGATTTTAGTTTGAGAAAATTGGGGTCCTGCAGCAGCTCGTTTATTCGGATTTCCAATGTATGAGTCTCCAACGTCTATCCTCCCTAGAGATACTTAAACGATCCATTCGCACCGTTCCCGAGTTCAATCCGGTATTTTCTTTACCGTGACACCCTTGCCTTCGAGCTCCTGCCACAGCGATTCATACCGCTGCAGCACCGAATCGCTGACATAGCTCACATCGACAAATCGCAGGGTGTTCATCTGAAGCAGCGGTGAATAATCTTCGACCCGGGTCCAGTTGAGGTTGATGTACGCCAGATCCGGAAGCTGAGCCAGCTCGGAGATATTCGTGATCGGATTCAAGGAGATATCCAGCCGCTTGAGCTGCTGAAGACGGCCGATCCCGTCCAGCCTCGTCAGACTGTTGTTGTATATGATCAAGTCCGTTAAGGCGGTCAATTGCACGATCGGGCCTAAATCCGTAAGGTCATTGCCTGAGACATCGAGCAATTCCAGCTGTGTCTGCAGACCGATATGCTCCAGCTGGAGGTCGCTGCAATAGCTCATATACAGCTCCTTGACCCTTAAAGGCGCGGATGGAGGGTACGGGATATCGCTTTTGGAAAGGAGCAGGGTATCCAAATGCTTCAGCTGTTCGATTGGATTCGTATCCTCGATGCCCGTGAACGATACATCCAGCACTCGAATATTCGGAATGTACTTTAAATCCTCGATATCGCTCAGCATCGGGCACGATAGATCCAGCTCCGTAATCCGGTTAAGCTCCTGCTGTCGGATCGGCTCCGTGACTTTGCCCAGCACGATACGCAAAATGATTTCAAAGCACATATCCGCAAAGGTTACCGCATCCGTCCACACTACTGGAGCATCCGGCTTCGCTTGCCGAGCTTCTTTTTTTCTTGGGATGAAGCCTGTCGTAAATATGTGTAAAAATCTCATCGAAGTGCTGCTCGGCAAAGTCCCCCTTGCCCATACGCTCCGCCAGACTTAGGATGGGGCCTCTATAGCTTAGATGCAGCAGCTGAAATTCACCGATGGAAAAGTAACCGCCGCCCATACCGGGTACGCTGAACGTATGCATGGCCTCCTGCCCAGTTTCAAAGGAAGCCTCCCCTCCCGACTCCGCACCCTCCATGTCAGGAGCATCCTGCGCATCGGAAGCATCACGATGCCGGAACTTTTTCAAGACCATTTCATAGGCCAAATTGATTTTCTTGGCAATTTCGGTGCTGTTGATTTCGGTGCTGATATCGGGATGGTATTTTTTCATCAGCGTGCGATACGCTTTTTGTACGGTTTTCTCGTCGGCATCCGGCAAGACGCTCAGCACTACATAAGGATCATTAATATACATCTTACACCTTCATCCTGGGTTGAAATTTTCTGAGCCTTTTCTATATTCTACCTTACTAATGAGTCTAGTGAAATGGGATGGACCCAAAAAATGGCGTCATCCTAGTTCTTCCTGCCTAAAGACAGCATTGTCCATTTCCTCCATGCTCCCGAAGGGGCGGCAATTCATCCGAATCGCCGCCTCATGGCCAAAGTGCGGATCAGCTGTATACAACGGGTGCTTCAAACGACAAATCCGATTCTGCTGCCTGTCGCATGCTGTTCGCGCAAGACCGCCGCTTCCGCTCTGAATAACTCAGCTGCCGCCTGTTCGACATCGGATAATGTCAATGTTCTCAGGTCCTGAGCCTCCCGCTCCGCCATATAGCTGACGGCCGACTTAAATAGCTTACGCATGAGTCTGCCGTTCCCCGTATTCCCGGGGCCGAGCTCTTTCATCTTCTCAATAAACTCCTCCACCCTTTCCTTCACGAGGGGAGCATCCGCCAGAACATACTCCTCCTTCGTCACAAAGTAATTGAAAATCCCCCACATTTGCTCATGCGTATAATCCTCAAAGGCAATGATGTTGGTTAGCCTTGAACGCAAGCCCGGATTCGCTTCTTGTATAAAATGCTTCATTTTATCCGTGTAGCCGGCAAAAATAACAAGGGTATCCGGATTGTTCTCCATCTGCCTGATAATCTCCGACAGGGCCTCGTCGGAAAAGCCATCCTTCTGTCCCTCACTCATAAGGCTATAGGCTTCATCTATAAAAATAGTTCCACCCTTCGCTTTTCCGAATAAACCTGCTACGGTGGGGGCTGTCCAGCCGACATACTTCCCGACGAGATCTTTACGGCTCACTTCGACAAATTGGTTGTTATTGAGCACCTCTTCCTCACAGAGCATTTGGCCGAAGATGCGGGCTGTCGTCGTTTTGGCCGTGCCGGGGCTGCCCATGAATACGGCCGCCATGTGGGTTGCCGACGTCTTCAGGCCGCTGGCACTGCGCTGCTTATCGAACTTCATCCGCTTTACGACCCGGACTAATTGAGCCTTCACGTCGTCCAGCCCAATCATTTGATCCAGCAGTGCTGCGGCACCGGATGGCTTCAAAGCAGCGGAAGCCTTCTTGTGCGTTTCGCCAATGATAAACACCTTGTCGAAATCAGCCTTGGTTAATGTTTTCGAGCGGCTCTTCTTCTTTTTAATTGCTTTGCGGACCAAGATTTCTATATCCTGATAGCTGGCAAAGCTGTGACCGCGGTAGCTTTTGAGGAGCTCAATCAGCTTGACGCGGTCCACCGTATTCGATAGGCTGTACCCTTGTTCCCTGGCGCATTCGGCAATCACACCCTGTAAATAAACGCTCGAAGGAGAGGCAATCCGGCAGCCCTCAAAGTCCAATTCAAACCGCAGCGTTTTCTCAAAGTTGTCAATCGTTTCCGTATCCGTTGGAAGATCCTCTTCCGGAAAAAAACTCGATTCCTCCATGATGTAAATGATAAACCGGCCCACATGCTTAAAGGCCTCCGTCGGTTTCACAAAGCTCATGGGCCCCTCGGTAACCACTAGAGGATACTTTCCCTCAAACCAGTAGGGCTTTTTAGTCTTACTCTCCTCCCCCCAACTGGGCTGATAGGGATGGAAGCCGAAGCCGCCGGCCATCGGCGGCGATTGATTGTAAGCGTTGCTTAATTCCCGGGAAGTGATGACCGGAAGGCTCGTTAGGTTCTCCTCCTTGTAGAGGATGGAATAAACCTCATGCGGTACGTTCCCCTTCGGTTCACCGTCATACGGCTCCTCGCCGGAAGGGTAGTCCGCATCCGTCTCGGCGTCGTCATCCTCCTCTTGCTCAGCCACATTGAGCTGATGTCCTGACTGCAGTTCAAACTTCTTAAACAAGTAGGCTGCTGCCAAAATTCCATCCTCGCGGTACTTGCATTTGACCAGCACTCCCCCTGCCCCCGACAAATCCAGCTCGTCAATCACGGCCAGATGCGGCGCAGCTTTGAAGTCGGCTTTTAGCTCCTTATACGTTAACTCCGGCAGCGGAAGGTACTGCATGATCTCTCCGGTCTGTAAACTATGGGAACGAGTCCTTGCGCTAATCAGCTTGAGCATTTGAAGTCCTCCTTAAGGATACACCGTGATTTCGGCAATAAATTGATGGGGCTCGGAAAGGACCGAGGCGATGAACTCCCATTCATACGAAGCGTCTGCCGGAAGCATGGCTTCAATGGTGTCAGCCAAGTCCGTGATCACGATCAGCGAGCTTTCGGGATGTCCTGTGATCGTGACTTGAACGCTGCGGGCCTGCCATTGGCGCATGAAGGATTCCTTATCCTCGAGTAGAGGACTGGTCAGCCGGCCTTCCTGAACCAGAAATTGAAAAGGGATGCGATGCTGGATCACGGTAACTCCTCCTTAATTCGTCATCTTCTTTGATGAAGCAGCTTGTACGTCTTTCGTGTTCTGTAAAACAAGTATAGGTCATGCCGGCCGGCCGAAACGGGGTCCCCGAAATCCCCGCTTCCCCCGTTTACGCGAGCAGCTTCGCAATTTTAAGACTAAGCGAGGACACGGTATCGTAGGCGTAGTGAATGGTTTTCATATAGCCATCCGCTTCGTAGGTTTTGATATAAGATCGTTCGATATGATCCACACGGACTTCCGGGCTCCCTGCGTTCAGCTGCTCCATAATCGATGAGATGGCTTCCTCCATCGCGTCATACAGATGGATGACCACCTCATCGTCCATAGGCCCCATGGAAAGGACATAGATCCTGTTCTCCAGGGGGGCTTCCACAATACGAAAAGCCGTATCTCCATAATCGGAATGTAAGATGACCGTTTCCTGCTTCCTTGTGACGATATAGCGGTCGTAATCCGCGTTCTCAGCTATACGCTCCCATGTCGTTTCAGCATGGATGGTATTCATCTCTTCAAGAAAGCCCTCGATCATCTCGTACAACGGAGTAACCTTAATGTCCATTCGGAATAAGGCCCCCTTCTGAATCAGGCGTAGCTGTAGATCTGAAGACCTACGCTATGCCGAGCCAGTCTTGTAACCTGCTCCGCGGTGAACAGATGGAGTTGCTTATCCCGCTCCGATTCCAGGATACGGATCGCAACGGTACCGTTCTCCAGGCTCTTCATGAGCCTCTCACGGTTTGTCGACAACTGCTCCATCTCCTCGCAGCCGAGTCCGCAGAAGTCCAGCTGTACCTCGAGCTTCTCACAGAGATCGTAAGTCAGCTCCTTCAAGACCTCGTGAAATTGCTTGCCCATACGATAGGTCCCGTTCCCCGAGCATTGGAGCGCATGGGATTTGACCAGCGCCGATAGCGCCCAACGAATGCGCTTTTCGAACGACTTGTTCGCCCTTTCCACGCCGACCTGCAGCCACTTCGCTTTATTCTCGCAAAGAATCACGAGCAGGTTTCTTGCCGCTATGCCTGAGCTTTGGTAATCCGGGTCGTCAAATATCGAGCTTAGTATCAGGTACTGGATCTGTTGGGACACGCACTTCGAACTGGACATGAGAATCAGCCTCCTTGGAATCGTGGGTTGTCAGCACCAGCGGCGGGTGGCAGCTCAAGGTTCTTTATTACTGCCCTCCGCTGAAGTGCCGCATGCTTTCGACAGGTTTAGTATACGGCTTGAACACGGCCTGTAACGCGATCCCCGCAATCCCCGTTTTCCCCGATTTCACCGCAGAAGGGAACAAAAAAAACCAACCGTTCCCCGAGGGAAGCGGTTGGTTTGCGTTTGTTTTAGCCTAGGACAGCAGCTTGGCTATTTTGTCGCTAATCGAGGACAAGGTGTCATAGGAATAACGCTCGGTATGGGTCACTCCATCGGCCAATTCGTACGTTTTCGTATACGTTCTTTCCAAGTGATCAAGCGCATAATCATGATTTGAATGGATAAACTCCATAATCGCGGAAATGGCCTCCTCCATCCGTTCGTAGGTCACCACTTCGACCTCATCGTCCATAGGCCCCAGCGAGATCACATATACATTATTTTCAACAGGGGCTTCAAAGACGGTAAACACCATATCCCCATAATGCGAGTTGAACCGAAAGGTCGTCTGTTTCTTCATCACGATAAAGCGGTCATATTCCGCATGGTCGGCTATATGTTCCCAGGTCGATTCCGCATGGAACATATTCATCTCATCGAGAAAGGTCTCCATAAGCTCATTCAGCTTCACTACCCTGATGTCCAAGAACGTCGTCCTCCCTTCCCCTGCCTTAGTGGAATGGTGCATGATAGCTGCATGGGCTGCAGCCTTCCCGGCCGCTTGAGCGGCTGAGTTCTCTTCCGCAGGTTCCAGGTTCACCGTCCCTTCCGGGGGCAAGGCAGCCGGAGCGTCCTTTTCCTGCACGACGGGATGAGTAAGGTTGTAATTTGCCACAAACTCTTGGATCGTGGTTAAGTAAAGCTGCAGGTCTCTTTGTATGCTATCGCTTATCGTCTTAAGGCTCGGCTCGGCGCCTAGCCCTTCGGAGAGCATCGAACAATAATGGACAAACTGGTTATAGCATTTCCTTTGAGGCGGTTCCATGCCGCAAAAATCCTTCAGCTGCAGTTTTTTCAGGTCTCTGAGCTTTCGCGGCAAATCCTCGGGGAGATCGAAATCATCGTAGATGCGATCCCACACATTAGGCTTCTCCTTCTTCTCTCTCTCCTCTAAAATCGCTTTTCCCGCTCGAATGGTCTCCGAGATGACCCAGTCCTTCAATTTCGTTCTGTTTTTGACCATCGTGAGGATGATCTGGTACGGCTTCTGATCTTCTCTCATGCCTGGAGGGCCTCCTTCAAGGGCTTGCTGATGTTGGTACAAAAAAGCATATTAGGTGCAAAAGCGGGGCACCTAATATGCTTACTTCGATCTCCGGGACCAGCTGACTCTTCCTCAATGCTGAGCCGTATTTAGCCTTTCTTCATGCACGTCTTATCAAAATGCCCAATTGCCCTGTTTAAATACGGGCTCCTCTGTACCGTCGGCCGTCACACCGAAAATATCCATTTCCCCCGAACCGATCATAAAATCGACATGGGTAATACTCGTATTGAGCCCCTTTTCCTTCAGCTCATCCTGTGACATCTTTTTTCCGTCCTTCAAGCAGAAAGCGTAGGCGCTTCCGATAGCCAAATGATTAGAAGCATTTTCGTCGAAAAGTGTGTTGTAATAAAGGATGTTGGACTCTGAAATCGGAGACCGGTGGGGAACCAGCGCAACTTCGCCCAAGTAATGCGAGCCTTCATCCATCTCGACCAAGCCTTTCAGTGTTTCTTCACCCTGCGCGGCGGTTACATTGACAATACGCCCGTTCTCAAATGTAAGCGTGAATTCATCAATCAGATGGCCTCCGTAGCTTAAGGGCTTCGTGCTGGATACTGTACCGTTGACCCCGCCGGCTAACGGCGCGGTGAACACTTCCTCGGTAGGCATGTTCGCGACAAAAGCATTCCCCCGCTCGTCGATGCTGTCGGCAGCTACCCAAATATGGCCTTCGGGGAGCTCAATGGTCAGGTCTGTGCCGGGAGCGAGATAATGCAGCTTTTTATACTTCTTGGCATTGAGATAGTCCGATTTCCGGTTCAAGTTGCTGATATGCTCCTCCCACGCTTTGACCGGATCAGGCTGATCAACCCGCACCGTCCGGAAAATCGCCTCCCACAGCTTGCTAACCTGTTCTTCCTCCGGCAGCCCGGGGAATACCTTCGCAGCCCAACTTTTCGAAGGAGCCGCAATGACGCACCAGCTGAACTTGTCGGACTGCACATACTGCCGGTACTTAGCCATCGCTTTACCGTATGTTTTCTGATAGTTGACGATCCGCTCCTGGGCCACGCCTTTTAGCAGATCCGGATCCGACGATACGATACTGATAACCGCCGCGCCCTTCTCGACAAGCTCCAGCATTTCCCCGGCATACCATTTCGGCTCCTCCAGGAACGATTCATCTGCCGCCATATCATACCGCAAACGGGATACCGTATCGTCGGTCCAATTCACTTTGACCAAATAAGCGCCTGATTCGTAAGCTTTTTTTACAATCAAGCGAACCAGTTCGGCAGAATCAATCGTACCGTTTACGACCAGCGTCTGCCCTTTCTGAATATTGACACCGATCTTGACGACTAGCTCGGCATACTTGCTTAATAATTGTTGAAATTCAGACATTGTCATCCCTCCAAGGTTCTATGTATTTCTTATTATTGTATAGCAAACGCGACGGAAAGCAAAAAATGGACGGTCACCACCGCCTATGATCACTTCTGGCCGTACACCAGCAGGAAAATCATAAAATATAGGCAGTATAAAACTCAGCTGGCGAGTTCTATACTGCCTTTTTTAATCATTGCCTCATAACCATTTGAATATTTTGTAACAGAGCAGTTGCTTCATCAGTTAAACCCCGGAAAATCGGAAAGCTCGGACGAGCGGATAAAAAATACAATGAGAGATAATAGGCCAAGAAGTACGATCGGGAACGTTTGCTTGAACGAATCCTTGACTCGTACGTGAACCAAGATTCCCCCAATGGCCGTAACACCAAGCCAAAGCGCGCCCGCGGCCGCCCAACTGGATTCCCAAAAGCCGATAATCAATGCCGCAGCACCGACGAATTCAACGATACCGGTAACAACTCGGAACCATTGCGGCAACCGCCAATGTTTAAAGCCTTCAACATGCATCTTGGAACCTGTTATTTTCCCCAATCCTGCCATTAAAAACGCTAGAGCCAGCAATCCTTGCAAAACGAATGCCAAAATATCCATCTGATCACTCCTTCTTTTTTATTATATGCAATCAATTAAGGCACATATAACATTAAGTTTCCCCATGCTTCACCCCGTAGTATGAACTAATTGCTAATTGCAGGCGATCTTCTAACATATTCAGCGGTTGCCGCTTGATCCAGCATAAATTGAGCAATGCTAGCTCTTGATATTTACTCCATCGCTCAATTCGGTGTTCATTACCTTTCCTTTTGGACCCAGTAAACTGATGACGGCATCAACTCCAGTTACAGCACGTTCGATTTCTGTCCGATTAGACAGGTCACCCTTGATTATGTCCAATCTTTCGTGTGTAAGGTGGCTGAGCTTTTCTATACTTCTGGCAAATGCAACAACCGCATGCCCCGCTTCAAGTGCCTGTTTAATTAACTCCATTCCTAAAGGGCCGGTTGATCCAAAAACGGTTATCTTCATTCTCTTGCTCCTTCGTTTATTTGTGCTTATAAGAGGCACATTATATTTAAAAATAAAAGAGCAGCCGAAACTGCAACTCAATTAAGCACATTATAGTTGGTTTATAATGGTTTGACTAGTACCTTGCAGAAAAAATATTACATCACGAAAAATTCGACGCGATTCATTACATCCGCAATCGTATATTGACATAAGTATTCAATCGTTCGCTGTTCGGCTTCATGGAGAATTTTTTCCAGTTCAACGTCGAGTTGTTCACCGGCTTCTCCGCAATTAACATCAAACTCAGGCTCCACGAACCCCGTACTAACTGCAATGTAGATCTCACCTAACGTAATTTGATCTGCTGGTCTCCGTAAGATATACCCTCCCTCTCGGCCACCCCTTGACTCAACGATACCTGCTGTCGCTAACGCATGCATGACTCTGCGCATAAAAGTTGCGTGCGAATCAACCTGGTTTGCGATCATGGCACTCGATAATACGCTGCCGCTTTTAGCTAACCAGACGATCGAGTGAACTGCTATTTTAAAACGGGGAGGCCCAATGTTAACTCCGCGGTTTGCTGTACTCATTTAATATCACTCCTTAGAACAGCTGTATAAGCTCTAAATGCAACTGTATTAAGCACATCATAGAACAAGATATTTGTATGTGCAAGTGAGCGTCATGAAGTGACAGATGAAAGAATCCGCTTCATAAACTTCAGCATCATTTCTTCCAACGAGTAATCGCCATTGTTGACGCACCATTCAAGTACGATTCCCCTGACAATGACCAGCAAATAATCAGCCATTTCCTCTTCACTCATTTTAGTTGTGAGTTCTCCATTTGTCTGACCGAGCTTTATGATTTTTTGCAAAGCAGTGTTCATATACAAGTCTTTGCGATAAAAAACGGTATCATCCGTAAAAATATTATACCTCGTAATATTTAACCCCAGATCGGTTATATACCTGGCAAGTTGAATAACAAAGTCCAGAATCACTTGGATGATAGGCCCGGAATATCCTTTTGCGTCAAAATCGCGAAAAAGATCCTCATCCATTTGTTGGAACAGTTTGATATAAATATCTTCCTTTGAACTGAAGTAGTAATAAAAGGAGCCGACGGATACACCAGCCTTTTTGCTTATTTCCTCAATTGTCACTTCCTTGAAGCTCCTATTCTTCATGAGCTCCAACGCCACATCATAAATATTTTGTTTGGTTTGAATAGATTGTTCTTTCCTTTTGGTTAACTTTTTCATGGTTCGATGCCCCTACTCTGATATTAGCGTATCCGTAGATTGATGATTACCAGCTTTGTAAATGAAGTTTAAAACACAGGTTAAACAAAAGCAACTCTTAGTACTCTCCACTGTAGATTTTGACTAGATGCCTGCGCGGATATTACACAACAGGGTGATAAATTGTACCGAGTGAGCGTGATTTTACTTCAGCTGCAAATTGATTTATAATGAATTTGACTGAATTTAATTCAGTGAATTTAATTCATTATTTTCCGCAGCTCAAACACAACCCAGGGAGTGAAATGCATGAACCCATCCAACAATGAACAAAGCTTGAGAACCGCCATCAGCCAAGTAAGAGCCAAAGCTGGCAGCGCGTATAATCCATTTCCTTGGTACGAAAAAATGAGAAAGGAATCGCCCGTTCATTATGATGACCAAGCGAGCATATGGAGCGTGTTTTTGTATGAAGATGTGAAAAGGATATTAAGTGACAAAGATACCTTCTCCAATCAGTTTTTTACTGTAACGCGCGAAAACTCGTTGTCACAAACAATTTTCAATATGGATCCCCCCAAACACACCCAAATTCGTTCGATTGTAAGCCGTGCTTTCACGCCACGGGTGATGAAGGAATGGGAACCGCGCATTCGGGAAATCACAAAAGAACTGCTTGATCAGGCGTCTCACCGCAACGAAATAGACCTTGTGAAAGACTTTTCCCATCCTTTGCCCGTCGTTATCATATCTGAGCTGCTTGGTGTGCCGGCTGGGCACATCGATAAATTTAAAGAGTGGTCCGACATTCTTGTCAGCACTCCGAAGGACGGTAGCGAAGAAGAAATTAAAAGATGGATGGAAACAAAGGTCCGAGGTGAACTGGAGCTTGCTGAATTCTTCCATGGAATTATTGAGGAGAAACGTGAAAATCCAGGTAATGATATCATTTCAATATTAATCCAGGCTGAAGAAGAAGGCATGAAACTTTCCGCAGAGGAATTGGTACCATTCTGCAACTTATTGCTGGTGGCTGGAAACGAAACTACTACTAATCTGATTTCAAATGCCGTATTTAGTATTTTGGAAACCCCTGGCGTGTATGAAGAGCTTAGAAATGATCTATCACTCATTCCAAACGCAGTAGAAGAAGCACTGCGATATCGCGCTCCAGCTCCGATCTTGCAACGGGTCGTGAAAGAGGATGTTGAGATCCGGGGCAAACACCTGCAAAAGGGACAACCTCTAATTGTTTTCGTAGGATCCGCAAATCGGGACGAGAACAAATTTGATCGCGCTGATGTATTTGACATTCACCGTCATCCGAATCATCATGTAGCATTTGGACACGGGAATCATTTTTGTTTGGGTGCTCCTTTAGCCCGGCTCGAAGCTGAAATTGCCTTAACCGAATTGATCAAAAAATACGCTTCACTCTCGTTACCGGAAAACTTTACTGTAGATGCGATCGAAAACAGTGCCGTATACGGACTGAGAAGTTTTCCAATCCTCTTGGCTCCATAATCAGATCGGGCAACGACAGCCGATGAGACGTTAAAAGGATCGAGGCAACTGCATAGGAGATTAGGAAAGGACAGGCCGAATGTAATCATTCGTCTGTCCTTTCGCCGTTTGAACTTGTCAATAAATGATTTGGATTGGCAGCGTAATCTAACCACAAAACTGAAAATGTTGTATAATCATCGATATAGATCATATGATATGTATCACAAGACATACATGGACTCAAGGAGTACGAGATGGCACCTAAATCAAAGTTCAAGAAGGACCAAATCATCGATGCAGCTTTTGAAATCGCAAGAACAGAAGGCATTGATCGCATTACGATCAGGAAGGTGGCTGAGAAGCTGGGGAGTTCCATCGCTCCCATCTATGTCAATTTTAAAGAGGTAGACGAACTGATCCAAGAGGTTATCAAAAAGACCTTTGCTATTAGCAAACAGCTGTTGATGGAACAAAATACAGGGCATCCGTTTCATGATATAGGAGTCGCCAGTCTGCGGTTCGCCAAGGAGTATAGTGTCCTGTTTCGAGACCTGGTCATGAAGAAAAATGAGTACATGAACGATCATGATCATGAAATGGGCATGCTTGTGGAGCTGATGAAACAAGACCCCCATCTCGAAGGCCTCACAGACGGGGAACTGATGACCATTTTATTAAAAATGAAAATTTTCCAGACAGGTCTTTCCGTCATGGTGGCCAATGGATTGCTGCCGGACGATTTTGATGAGGAAAAGATGATTCACCTATTAAATAGCACGGCCATGGATATCATTGACGCTGCTCAAATGCGTAAGGCAGGGAATTTGGAAGGACAAAATTAGGGTGAAAAAACAGGAGGATCGACATGAAAGACAAAATCGTTATAATTACAGGAGCAAATTCGGGAATAGGTAAAGCGGCAGCACTAAAGTTTGCGACAGAAGGATATCGTGTTATCATGGCTTGCCGCAATATGGAGATGAGTAGAGCCGCACAAAAAGAAATCACTGAAGTTTCAAACCATACTCACGTAGATCTGATGGAGCTTGATGTTTCTTCTTTCGATTCTATTCGTACATTTTGCTCAGCTTTTAAAGCCAAATACCCGCGCTTGGACATTCTGATCCATAACGCCGCCTACTTAAGCCATGGTGAATAAGAGTATAAACTTAGCCCCGAGCATATCGAATTGACTTTTGCTACGAACACATTCGGTCCTTTTTTGATGACTCGTTTATTAGCAGATCATCTCGAAAAATCGCAAGACCCGAGAATCCTTCATGCTTGCACCACAAACATCAAACATTTCTTCGACCCGAAAAGGAAAATCGACTTCGATAATCTGCGCGGCGAATTCCGCGACACGCGGCCTTATAGCGTTTATAAAATGTACGGTGATTCGAAAATGGCGCTATTGATGCTAACCTTCAAAATGGCAGAAGAATTTAAAAGCCAGGGGATCAAAGTCAATGCCCTTCAAATTAACCGGGTAAAACTATCAAAAGAGACGATTAAAAAAATGCGTTCCTTTTGGAAAGTACTTGCTTGGGCCCAAAATCTGACTAATCCTTTACCGTCAGGCATGGCCGATAGCTATTTTCACATTTGCACCTCGGATGAATTTAAGAATGTTACCGGCCAGCTTATTAACCATAAGAGAGAGATTGTTCAGCCATCACCAAACGAAACAGGCATCGCACAATTGAAGAACATATTCGGATCAGGGAGTTATCCCAGCTATGCGACTGATGCTCAAAATGTTGAAAAAATATGGAAGTTGAGCACTACGCTGACTGAAGGTTAATTTTTCGGAAGGGATGCCCGGGAAGGGTTGCTTTAATGGCTTTTCACTAACAACTCAACCGCTTGTTTAACCATTTTGCTTGTATCTCTTCCGGCTTCCTTTTCCTCCAAAATACATTGCTCCAAATTCACCGCTACAATGTAAGCAATCGCTTTATCCGCAGCGCTTCTAACGGCGGAGATTTGGCTCACGACATCCTTGCAGTCTTGATCCTCCTCCATCATTTTCAAGACACCGCGAATTTGACCTTCTATACGTTTTAATCTTTTCTTTACATCATCATCGTATTTCATATTAAATCCTTCCTTTCGATTGATACCGGTATAGGTATATTATTGCCGATATGGGTAACGAAAAACAACCAGGAAGGAAGGATAATTTACTACTAAATAAACAAATTCACTTTCGCATCGGCAGCATCACCTAAATAAGCTGCTACACCCGCATATTCAACACCTTCTAAAAGCTCTTCCTTCTGCAAGCCGAGCAAGTCCATGGTCATGGTACAAGCCGCTAATGTAACGCCTTGCTCTTGCACCAATTCGATTAATTGGGGTAAAGTCAAGGCATTATGTTTTTTCATGACGTGCTTGATCATTTTCGGACCTATGCCGCCGAAATTCATCTTAGATAGTCCAAGTTTGTCTGCGCCGCGCGGCATCATTTTAGCGAACATGTTCTCCAGAAATCCCTTTTTCACCAAAACGTCTTCATCCTTTCGAAGTGCATTCAGCCCCCAAAAGGTACAGAAAATCGTTACTTCGTGGTCATACGCGGCGGCTCCATTTGCAATAATGAATGCCGCGATAGCTTTATCCAATTCCCCGCTAAAAAGAACAATCGTTGTTTTTTCTTTTTGTTCTCCCATGAATTCCATCCCCATTTTGTTTTAATGAACGAAGACTACCATATTCCGGTTGCTTCTCCTTAGACAAATGATAACCAGGCATACCATCCATTAGATGAGCATCAAGAATCTTAATAGGCCTTGGTTGATCCCCTATAAACTCAGAAAATGCATCGGCATCTATATATTTCACAATATTAAGAATATTGTCACTTTCGATCCTCCTCCATCCAACCCCCATGCGGTATATAATTGAATTTCTATCCTTATTGATCTTCTTCTTTTTCGACTGCATAAGCCCATTGCGACATACCAGGGGTTACATTTCTAACACTTTTGAATCCTTTTTCGGTTAACCTTTGGCATGCTATATCACTCCGGTGTCCGGTACGGCAAACCACATAATACTCACCGCTTGGATCAAGCTGGCTTATCTTCTCCTCAAGCTCTCCCATAGTGGGCAGGAAGCACGATTAAATCTTCCGATAGTTGCTTATAACGCTCATACAGGCTTGTCCTGAGGTCAGCAACCCAATCCTCCGCTTTGCCAGCCAAATCAGGGCGACCAATGGACTTTACGAATAGAATATCCCCGGACAGTAAATATTGATTGTCAACAATTAAAGATGTACTTCCAATGGTATGGCCGGGAGAATATTGGAACACAACTTCAGCTGCATCTTTAGGCGGGAGCCAATAAAATCCCCGGTTTTTTCGGCTAATTGTCGACCACCAGAGATATGGTCAGCGTGAAGATGCGTATCGATGGTGTGGTTGATTGTAACGTTATTTTCTTTTGCAAAGCTTGCAAAAACTTCAGTCATCCGAACGGCATCAATCACAGCAACTTCACCATTGGATATGACCATGTAAGACAGGCATCCTTTGCCGATTCGTACAAATTGATAGATTTCTCCTCCATCTTTCAGATCCCCAACTTTGACCGGTTCCAGATGTTCACTCCAAGACTTCATACCGCCAAGGAGATAAGCGATGTTTTGTTTACCTTGTTCAAGCAATTGCTCCGCTACAAATATTGAGGAACCTTCCTTCGCACAAACAACCAGAACTTCTTGATCATCCGGAATTTTATCAAGAACGGCATCAACACCCTCAAGCAGTTCAAAGTAAGGCATATTGATTACTTGAACTTGTTTACCTTCTATTTTCCAATCCTTAAAGTTCTTTCATTACGAACATCTAAAATAAAAATGCGCTCATGGTTCAAAACTTTATTAGCCAATTCTGCCGAGCTCATTCCACGCAATTGCACATCATTCATCTGATTTCCCTCCGGTATTCAAAATTCAAATAAAATTGAAATCCATGAATGAGCTCAAGAAGCCGATGACGAAGATGGTAATGAACCATGTCATATCCCATAGGGCTCTTCCCCTTCAAATACCCATAGGGGTATATAAAAGAGTAAAAAAAATCCCGACTTAAACCAAGTTTTTGTACGGAGACATGTATTGGATTTGAAGTTAGCCCCTCTTATTCTACATATACCCATATAGGTATGTAAACACCTATAATAAACATTTTCTCATTCGTCAACTTTTAAATTACTTTAGCAGTTCCGCATTTGTCTTTAAGAAAAGTTGTAATAATCATAAAGAGCAGATCATCATACATGATCTGCCCGAATCTATTTTCACCGCGTAGCCTTTAGTTCCTGTACATCTGTCACGTCTGAAACCACCGTTCCAAACGGGTGGGGACCATATCGATACGGCCGCGCTGTGGCCGGCAATGGACGGACAACATTATACGCGGGATCCTTTCGTTGCCTTATAAGCACCGAAATAACTTCTTTAAGAGCCGCCCATAGACTTGGGGCTGCCGCTGGACAGTCAGACTTCATCTCTTTATGTAGGGCTGGCAGTGCATGATACGGTACCATTGGAAACATATGATGCTCGATGTGATAGTTCATGTTCCAATAAAGGAAACGAATAATTGGGTTGGTATAGAAGGTACGACAGTTCAAACGATGATCAAGAACATCTTCATTAAGACCCAAGTGTTGCGTAAGAACAAATAACCAACCAAGCCAAGAGCCGTAAAAAAACCGGCAAGCCGATAAACATGGCCGGCAGTATGCTTCGCATGTAAACGCACGAAAGGATCACAGCCAAACAGGCGAGTATAAAAACACGCGCTTCCCAGTACACTTTTTTGTGCTCTGAGGAAGGAATATATTTTTCTTCCTCTTCGATCATCTTACCAAAGAAATGTATCATAGTCCTGTTAAAATCTTTTACGACGACAAACATCCGGAAAAATTCAATCAAAATAATTTTCCATACGGGAGGCCGTTCGGTGACAATTTCAGGGTCACTTCCTACAATGATGGTATCGGTATGGTGACGAGTGTGACTCCATCGCCAAACCGTAGCAGGCCGGAGAATCATAAAGGATGTAATTTGATAAAGGGCTTCATTCATCCAAGGCGTCTTAAATGGTGTTCCGTGTCCGGATTCGTGCTGTCGGGAATCACCGCATGTACCCCAGAGAACGCCGTAAACTGCGAATGCCGGAACCGCCCACCATGTCCCCCATGCGCGGTACGCTATAACACCCGTGATTAGGAGTGCAGCGAACCAGATGATGGTATCTCTTAAGCCCCGAAATTGGATTTGAGTCTAATCCACTTAACAGTGTAAGCTAGAAGCAGAACCAATGGAGGGGATTTTTAATGCAACGGAGAAGGTTCACATTGGAGTTCAAACAACAGATCATTCAGGAAGCAAAAGAAGTTGGAAATGCTTCACAGGTTGCACGCAGACATAACCTTAATCCTAAGGTGTTATACCGGTGGATGAATGAGGCGGATCATACCGATTGGCAACAGACCGAACCGTCAGCCAAGACCATAAAAGCGTATGTTCCTTCCCCACAAGAGTTTCGTTCTCTCGAAGGAGAGAATAAGCAACTGAAGGAATTGCTTGGTGAAAAAGATCTGGAGATCGCTGTACTACGTGGTTTGCTAAAAAAGCAGAACCCAGCTTATCGGACAAAATTAAAATAGCCGACAAATGGATTAAGCTGGGACATGCGGCTAAACGCATTTTACAGATCGTCGGTGATGAGCAGATCTGCGAGTGGCTGTGTGAGCTCGTCAGTGGCGATGAAACCGATGTATATGGTTATCGTAAGCTCACGATCTTTTTACGACGAGAGTACGGGCTTCATTAACAAAAAGAAGGTCTATCGTCTGTTGAAGGTTATGAACCTTCTGCAGCCGCAGCGGCGCAAACGCAACGCATTCCCCCGCAGGCTGGCAAACAATCGAGAGATTACGGCATCGAATCAACTCTGGGAAATGGACGTCAAGTACGGCTGCATCGCAGGAGAACATCGGTTCTTCTTCCTACTCTGCGTGTTGGATGTTTGTGACCGAGAGATTATCGATTTTCACTTCGGACTCTCCTGCGAAGGAAAACACGCAGCAGCTCTTGTACAGCGTGGCCTGTGGAAATGACAGTTGTTTCAAACTCAAGAACGTCCTGTCGTTCGAACAGATAATGGGCCGCAGTTTATTAGCCATGTCTTTGAAGAAGCTTGTCTGAAGCACGAAACGATCCACGAGCGTATTCCACCTAGAACGCCGAATAAGAACGCTCACATTGAATCTATTCATAGCGTGCTCGAATCAGAGTGTCTGCAGAAGCATGAGTTTACGACCTACCAGGAGGCTTACAGTGTCGTTACAGCTTATATTGAGTTTTATAATAAGCGTCGTATGCATGGGAGTCTGAACGATCTTGCGCCTGAGCAGTTCCGTAAGGCGGTTGCAACAGGACAAGAATGTCCAAAAATTATAAAAGTCTAAGCATTTTGGAGCAATTCTAAGCAAGAAGCATGTTAAGTGACCTTGACTCAATAATTCGGTTGTTTAGCCGCCTAAGGAAGTTTCGAAAAACGTATCCGTCAATTGAAGTAATTATGACCCAACTTAATACAGGGTTACTTATAAAGTCCTTAGCCAATAAGGACATCGATGTAGGCTTTACCATTTCCCATAACCTGCAACAATTCGCTACCCTTACTTGGGAAACATTTAGTACAGTAAAGATCATCGTTTGTCAACCAATGACAAAATCCCCCTATCTTCCTTAACGGACGAACCTTTTGTAATCATGTCACGAAAAGAAGTGCCAGAGGGGTATGATTATATTATCAAATTATGTGCAAAAGAAGGATTTTCTCCAAAGATTTCCTTCGAAGTAGATCGTATGGAAACATTATTTGTTTTGGTCGAATCTGGTATGGGAATATCCATCCTTCCTCAATGTGTCAGTTGCTTTGAATGTGATAACCACAGAATGATAAAAATCGAAGATCAAAACATAACATATGACTGGGTGATTGCCTGGGGAAAAGAATATACGAATCCTTCCCTACAGATTTTTTTAGATGAATTTAGAGGACAAATCTCGCGTAGTGAAGGTTTACGTTTGATGACACCCGGTTTTCGATATAAAAGATGATGCTCGCCTTAGGTGAAAAAACCTTTTTTATCTGCTTGATTTTCAATAAATCATAAATCGCATAATCGCGTGGCAGATAGTTATAGAGGTGATATAAGTTCGTTTATGTGTTATGAGCACAAAAATATGAAAGCTGACCCCGGTTTCTCAACCGGGGTCAGCTGGTTTCCTGTCTCTCACCTCTTCGCCTTATAAAACTCATGATACAACTTCATCAGCGCCCTCTTCTCAATTCGCGAAACGTACGAACGGCTGATCCCCAGCTCCTTCGCAATTTCCCGCTGTGTCCGCTCCTCGCCGCCATGCTCCAGCCCGAACCGGCCGACGACAACCTCCCGCTCCCGCTCATCCAGGATATCGAGGTTGCGGTATATTTTGCTCTTCTCAATCTTCAGCTCTACCTTATCCGCGACATCGTCGGCCTCCGAGCCGAGAATGTCGATCAGCGTAATCTCATTTCCCTCCTTGTCCGTTCCTATGGGGTCATGAAGGGATACATCCTTCTTTGTTTTCTTCAGGGATCGTAAATGCATCAGGATTTCGTTTTCGATACAACGAGCTGCGAATGTAGCCAACTTCGTTCCTTTGTTCGGCGAGAACGACTCGATCGCTTTGATTAACCCGATCGTACCGATCGAGATCAAATCCTCCAAATCTTCCCCCGTATTATCGAATTTTTTGA
>NZ_BCPS01000061.1:0-10812 GCF_016586185.1 Paenibacillus sp. EPM92 | reverse complement strand
GGTTGTGAACACGAACCGATGTCATTCTCATGCTGAATAAATTGTTGGCGTTTTAACTCATCTAGTGCTCCGACTGCAGTAATCTGTACTTCGTTCCCGTCGTAGCGAATAATAACTTCATCAACCAGGGTCTCCAGGATATGTCGCTTCTCCTCAAGGGTAAGCTCGTCGCCGGCGCTCTCGATAAAGTTTCGGACAGCCTTGGAGACCTCGGCAATCCGATTGGCCGATATTTCCTTCTCCGCTTGTTCTGACAACTGCTTTTCGTACCCGGCAAGCTCTTGCTCCAACGACTTTAGTCCGGCATTAATCTTTTGCATTTCGGTAAGCATCTCCTGCTCATCAATGACCTCCCGCTTGAACATGATTTTGATTTTTTCCTTTTCCTTCTCCTTCTGCTCCAGCTGACGTTTGATGTGGTCCGCGGCGGATTGAAGTTCCAGGTTAATCTCATTCGATTTGCTTTGCAGTCTTTCCATATAATCATCGGGATCCGACAATGTCTCCAAGATCAGCTTCCAGACGTAATGGTCCAGCATATCGGCGCGTAACGTTTGAGTCGGGCACTTCTCAACTCCTTCACCGTACTTCTTCGGGAATAGGTTCGGACACCTGTAGCAGGTATAACGGATCTTTTCTCCCGTTTCTTTATTTACTCGGCCTGTATAAGTAGTTGCTTGCCACATTCTGCCGCAATGCCCACACCGGATCATGGATTTTAACAAATACTCATATTTTACATTCCCTGACCGTTTCATGTTTTTCTCTTTCTGCACCTGGGCTAATTCGAACAGATTCGGGTCAATGATACTTGGCACGGTAACCTCGATCCAATCCTTCTCCTCGCGAAAGGAATATGTTTTTTTCGGTGTACCGTTCTTGGTTTTCTCCCCGCGAATCTTCCGGGTTTCTCTACGATTGTAATAGAATTTGCCGATGTATACCTCTGAAGTAAGGACCCTTCGAATAGAACTGGCGCTCCAGTTCCTGCTTTCCCCCCGTTTGGGTACCGCCCCTAAGGAATAGAGTCGATCCCCGATTTCACGAAGCGTATAGTTCTCATGAACATACCAGTGGTATATCTTCCGGACAAATTCGGCTTCCTGCTCATTGATAATCAAAGTATTTTCATGAAGGTCATATCCATAGGGAGCCACACGCATGGGCATGATCTTCTTATCTTTTTCCACCGCTTTAAGTCTTCCACGTACCGTCCGCTTCTTGATTAAGGACAGCTCATATTGAGCAATCGAGCTCATGAGATTGAAAAACAGCTGCCCTTCCGGCGTATTCCGATATTCCGTGTCCACGAACACCAATTCAACCTGGTTCCGCTCCAGCTCTCGGCAGAGGATTAATTTATCGGTTAAGTCCCTTGTCAATCGATCGGGATGGGTAACAATCAATCGAGCGATCTTTCCCTGTGCGACGTCTTGTCTCAATTCATTCATCGCCGGACGGTCGATGTCCTCACCCGTAAAACCCTCTTCGCGATAAATTTTCAGATTGGCTTTCGGGATTCCCAAATCCTTGGCTTTCCGAATACATAATTCTACTTGCGCATCTAGGCTGGTGCCCTCTGATGCTTGCATCCCTGTAGAGACCCGTGGATATATGGCCGTATACATGGAGTATCACCACTCTCCTTTCTTACTGCTAATACTTCCCAGTATGGACAAAGGGAGAAACAAAAAAACCGGCTTATTCAGTCGGTTTCAAGATCAAACGCTTTAGGATGTAATCGATAACGGCATTTTTGGCCTCTGCAGCGGATAAGGTGTTTGAGACTTGAACTGAATCACTACATAAAGTATGAGGCACATATACGATTTTGATTGTCGGCATTCGCTCCATACTTTTCACCTCAATACACCTTATTCCGTCTGCGGTTTGTCCTATCACAAGCGCATGGTGTTTTGGATATACTTGAACTCCGTTTCCATGATTCGAACAATAGCCGATTCATGATCCGCCCCAATGAATGTCCAGTACCGGTGCCCAGGTACAACAGATTGGGTAATGAATCCTGACCATGTTAAGGACTTCGATTTTAGAGCGGACATGAGTTTGTCCAAACTTAATAGGTCATTTTGATATAGATCAACGACGATCACATCGGTTCGTGATTCTAGACGGATATAACATTCTTGATCCGTGTTTGTCTGGATGACATATCCTTTTACATCTCTATTACGATCTTCAGCCATTCTCAATAACGGAATCAGGTCTTCCATACAAGTTAAAGCTATCCCGCTAAAATCATAATTTTTAAAGTTCCATCGCTCCATAACAAGCATATCCTTATAAGCCCAATCAAAAGGAACACGGTGGATGATGCCAAATTGGGCCAGTAGCTCATTGCTGAATCTCCTAGATTTCAAAGGGTTCGTTAAGTCGAAAATTGTAGAAGAAGATTCCGAAAAATCTCCCAGCAAGAGTGTTCTTAACTCCGCTGTCCTTAAACTAAAGGCATGTATCAATGCTTTTCGACGATAAGGCAAGGATAGTTTCCGTAGCAGAATACCAAAAGTTATTGGGTCAGTAGCTGCCAGTTCTTTCACCTCATACCAGTCTCGATCATGCCTGCTGATATAAGTGATTTCGTCTATTTCACCATGGATGAATTTTAAGGCTAGTTGAAGAAGGTCTTCCTTCAACCTAAGCTTTACACTCCATCAGCTTAATCCCGTATCAAGGCATCCATCATCATCTCTCCATATATGGAGCAGATTCTTGTTTCTTTCGACCGAAATCCTCGCACAACCCGAAAATCCAACGTGTTTTTGCTCCAAATGTGGAGCAACCGGGACAGAAGTTAAAGCAAATGATACCTTTACATCAATGATGAGGGTCACCGGACCCCACCTCCTTTCTAAGCAAAAACTGCGGTCTGAACGGTCGAACTAACAGAATCTGAGGGAGAGATGCAGATGGATAGCGATCAGGATATTAGAGATATGGATATATTCCGATCAGATCATTGGAAGCAAAATGCGAAAACTATTGCAGAGATTGCTTCTTATGAGAACTCTACTTCGCAAGAATGTTTACAAACTGTCCCAACTGGCAATCATGATATTAAGAGTCTTAGTTGGGAGAAGGTGCTCACGTTCTTGAATACCATGTATGCATTTCGTTGGCCTGAAGAGGACGTCGAGATATGTTCACCAGAAAGTGGTTCTCTTGCATTAAATGAATGGATCTTTTCAACCCAGATTCAAGGCAAAATCTTTGCCCCCGTGCTACTGGATTACCTTGATAATAAAAAGTCGATCAAATCCACCAGCTACTTTTCTTTGATGGAATACGCACTAGAGCTCATTGATTTTTTTAAAACCCGTTATGGGCTTGATGCTAGATCCATTCAAAACAAAGAATTGGCAAATAAAGATGCACTTATTAATTTCATTGAGCATTCTTCCTACAATTTCGTTCAACGTGACATGATTCTAGCAATAGCTCGAAAATTAATCTCTAATGGGTTCGAATTAAAGAAATCAACAAACGGTATTTCTACAAAAAAGAGGACTCAAGATATAAATCATCCCGCTATCACTGCGCATATTAAAGATTTACACCGTTCAGGAGTCAAGGAAAAAAGCGTTAACGGTAAATATAAAATCAGTTACGCCCTATTTTTAAACTGGTTGAATAAAACATACGTTCAGTTCCAGAGCACTTCATGCGATGAATTACCATTGTCATTAGTTACTGAGGAGCATCTACTCGAATTCAAGCAATATTTACTCCGTTTAGAAAAGAAAGGGTTCTATATCAAGCAAACGGTTAGCAATTGTTTTTACGATATCCGATTCCTTCTGGCTAACCTCTATAAATTGGGCTGGCTTGCTAAAGACATAACAATGGATGTTACAGGAATCCCGTACGAGAGATACTATTATCGCGAGTTACCAACAGATGCTGAACTCCAGTGTTTTTTTCATAATATCCAACTCTATTCTGATCATCCCACATTGGAACTGGCAGCCTTTGGGTTGATGCTTTGTCTCGGTTTGCGAATTCATGAAGTTGCTAACATTCGCTATCAGGATATCAATGTCGAGAATAGAACCATCTCTGTCTTCGGAAAAAACGAGAAATCGGCCATGCTACCCTTACCTGATCCGCTACAGAATTACTTTCAAAAGCTTGTTGTCAACAAAAGTCAGGATGTCCATCTGTTTGGAAACAACAGCCAATCAACTATTCGCAAATTAAGGGCACAGTACAAACTTTATTCTTTTGTCTCGGGATGGAAATATCCAGGGGGGCCCCATTTACTGAGGCACACTTTCATCAGCAGGTTGTCAGAACGTACAGATTGCCCGTCACAATTGCTTATGTACTTGGCAAGGCATGATCGGCCAGAAAATACTGCACGTTACGTCCACCGGAGCCCCAATCAATTAACAAGTGCTGTAAACAAAATCAATTACTGAGGAGGTTCCCATGCCTAAAGTAATCAACGATACAAAGTATACCGAACTTAAAGAACAACTGAATCAGCTGTTATGTCTTTATGGTCCAGAGAAAATGCGGCAAGTTATGGAAACCTTGCCTGTCCAGACACAGACAAAACCTAATATGCCCCCGGCAGTGCGGAACGTTTCATTTCTCGAAGCCGTTGATGCTTTCTATCAAAGCAGCAAGTTTTCTGGACTTAGCCGGACCACGCAAACAACGTATCGGTCAGAGATGAAACTTTTCCAGCAACATGTGAAGGAAAAGTTTGGCGACGATCCGCAGTTTGAAAAGGTATCAAACGGCGAATTCTTGTCCGACTATATTAAGCTTAATGAGGATCCTAATACAAAAGCCAAGAAGTCTTCCTTTCTTCGAACCTTCATAAAGACCACATACAAAATATTCTTTGGTCATCAGGATCTCGGGGACTTGA
The DNA here is from genome assembly GCF_016586185.1 of Paenibacillus sp. EPM92. Classification (NCBI taxonomy): domain Bacteria; kingdom Bacillati; phylum Bacillota; class Bacilli; order Caryophanales; family Paenibacillaceae; genus Paenibacillus; species Paenibacillus sp. EPM92. Next base: position 5,915 of record NZ_BCPS01000061.1, on the reverse strand, counting down.
AGACTATACTACGCGTTCGATGGTCAAACGATGACGCACCAAGAGCCTTTACTAAAGTGCAGATCGCGGAAATCTTGCAGATCGCTCAATCTCGTAACCACGATAGCCTTTACACTGCAATTATCTGGACTTTCCTTGGTAGTGGAATTCGCATAAACGAGCTCTGCCATCTAAGGATCGGTGATATCACTCCTGATACTCAAACAATCAAGGTAACACCCAAAGGGGCTGAGAATACCAAGAAAGTCCGAAAAATCAACGAGCTCGCCTTAATGATGCTCACAGATTTTATAGAGAAAAAATACAGTCGCGCTCGCGAGGTGATGCCAGATTCCGATTATCAAAGGCTCTATATCTTTTCAAGCACTGCCGGGGATAAACCCATCACATCTAGAGCCATTCAGCAATTTATGAAACGTATTATTCGCGAGTCTCGGTCGATAAAAGAGGAAGACAAAGATCGTTTAGGTCCTCACTCTTTTCGTCATTCTTTTGCCGTTCAAGGCCTTGAAGCAGGGATCGATATATACACCCTCTCAAAACTTCTAGGTCACGAGTCGATCGACAGCACGATGAAGTACTTGCGGCTTTTCGATGATCAACTTCGTGACGCCATTAACAAACACCCATTTGCCCAAGAGATTATTCAAAAAATTAGAGAAAGGTTGGAGAACAAATGAAACGTTTGTTATTGGATTCCCCTTACTATGCCAACTGGAAAAAACATACCCATCTCAAGGATTCTGCAATTTACGCTTATAGTCGCCAATTCATGAAATTTGAACAATATCTGAGCTTAGACTTTGAGGGAGAGCTGGATTTCGATAAATTTTATTATGATACTGAATCCGAGACTTATCGCCCGATCGATACTGAATGTATTGACGGTTATATCCAGTTTCTCAAGAAGAGGTTTCAGGCAAGCAAGAATACTATCTTCAATAACATTGTTTACCTGAAACATTTTTTCACGTTACTTCACGGTCTTGGGATGATTAAACAAAACCCCATGAAGAATTTTCCGAATCCGTATTATGAACGCCGAATAATAGATCGTTCCCTCTCCATTGGTGAATGTCAACGATTATTTCAAGCAGCGCTTAAAGCCGATCCATTTGTCCGGAAGTTCTACATCCTCATATTGCTAATGTCAACGACCGCTCTTCGAAACAGGGAGATTATACAGCTAACGTACGAACAGATTGATTTTGAGCGCAAGGTTATTCTGGTTAACAAAGGGCAGAAAACCTCCTCCGAAGTCGTTTATATGCCCGATTCCCTCGTTGTTGAGTTGGAGCGTTATTTGCATCATCCGGTTGTAGAAGAATGGCGGAATTCCGGACATTCCGAGGTTTTCTTTGAAAACAATCGACCACTAACAAAAGCAGCATTAAACCGAATCATCAAGAATCTTTGCCTAGAGGCCGGTATACAAAAGACAGTCACTGCCCATAGTTTTCGACATACAACGGCATACTTGATGCAGAGCAGCGGGATTGACATTATCGCTATAAAACGACAACTACGCCATAAGCAGCTGTCGACAACTTTGCGATATGTTCCTCCAGTTGACGCTGCCAAGCTGTTGAACGACGCGTGCTCAACTCTAATTGAATAACAACAAAAAGAACCCGAAGAAAGCAAAGAAAACATGCTTCATTCGGGTTCATTATTTGAACAATTATAGTACACAAGGACAGACTACTCCCGTGTTGTAATTAATCACCATAAAGGGAATTGGATACCGAAAGCACCTGGCTCGAGGAAATGGTATCAATTAACTGTCCCGCGAGGACATGATTTGGGCCAGAGGATGGCCACTCATTAGGCTTCCGTTGGGAACAGAAGCGATAGAAGGAACAAATTTATTATATAGTGGATGTGCTTTGAAATCAATAATAGCAAAGGTCACTGTTGCTCGGCTAGTTCTCGTATCTCATAAGGACTAGCCTCTTCCGGAACTTTCATTTCATGCTCCCTTCTTAACTCTCAAAAAAATGGCATATTAACTTTATGAACTCTTTTTGTATTTGATCCAGGTCTTCGGAAGCAATGTCAATATGAAGAGCTGATATCCGGATCTCCTGATTTCCGTTATGTATCAAATAGGTTGCTAGCGGATTCTGGAAATATTTATTCGCACGGAAAACTGGGTATACCAGAAACAACCGATTGCATTGATAACGGACTGCGTAGGCCAACATTTGGTAAACATCCGACTCCGAAAGTCGAGTATTCTCTTCAGAAATGGGATTTTTATATTTCGCATCTACAATCATTTCGATTGGCGTGTCTGATCCTGCTCGGCTGCATGCGATTGTAATATCGGGTCTGAGCAGAAAAACCTCTTTTTCAGCATCCAAGTAACGTTGTGGCGTCTGATAACGGACCACCCAATCATCCGAAGATAACCCTTTATCCAACCATTGATATAACGAGAACTCAAATAATTGATTCAATGGGATCAAAAAGGTAAAGGTACGCTCGTCGCCCGCATGGACCCCAGGTTGACGGTTAAGGTAAAACATCTTAGCGAGTTCAAACACCGGCCGATAGTCTTCGTTTAACCGATTGAATCGTACTCTTTGGAACATCGATTCGGTAAGCCGGATGGGACAGATATCCTCTAAAAGCAAAAGCGCATGGCTCAAACTAGTTTTGTTTTCCTCGTTTTTCGTCAATGTTCTAAGTGAAATCATTGTGGCTTTAATGATTTGGTTAAGCAGATTGTCTTCCGTGAATTCCTGATAACTAACATAATGCTTATGCTTAAATCCCCCATTCCTGAGCAACTGCCGCTGAAAAAGGATCCTTCCTCTAATGAAGGCCAGGTTGCCCTCAAAATCTTCATATTGACGATGAATTTGCTTCTGAAAGAGTTCCAAGAACCTCTTAATGAAAATGTGAATGAAAATCTCCAGCAAATCTCCGTTCATAGCCGCTATAAGTTGAGGATCCGGAATATCTTTGACTGAAAGGAACCCGCTAGATGCCAGCAAACGGAACAGCATCCGAACGGACGAACGTTTTTCTTCTTCGAAGTCTTCAGCGGATGCCGCATCTTCATAAAGTTTGGGCAGAATCTGTAGCTGCAAGGAAGGAGTGGCGATAAATCCAACATACTTCCTTAGCAGCACTCGGTTATCTACACTGAAGCTAATATTTTGCCTTCCCCAAATGGACTCCAACGAAGATAATTCCATCCTATGTTCATTCGAGATTGGTTCCAACGAATACCTGTCTTCAAAGACGGTGATGAGTTTCGGCATCAGTCTTCTATTCCTTTATAGATGGTCAACAAGGCCTTCTCGAAGTCGGAAACCGTATCTTTATCGGAAGGCTGCGTGCTTAAGAACCGCATGCTTCCGGATTTCTCGAAGAACTTGGTTCCAACAACCGACTGAATAGCAGCGACATCGTTGTAGAAGTATTCAGCGATTAATGGCAAAATTTTATAATACCAGCTCTTAAAAAGATCATCGATCGTTAAAACATCCATCAAATAGGCGTGGCCGATCCGATGGTCTCGATCCAGCTTCTCCGATATTTTTTCGTTAAGGCTGCGCAAAAGACTTGCAAGTTCCACCGAGCCCACTTTTGCTGTATTTTGTTCGAAAACCGCATAATCTGGTTCCATTTCCGCGAATACGAACCGTCTTCTTAGCGCGGTATCCAGCATCGCGATCGATCGATCGGAAGTATTCATCGTACCGATAATATACAGGTTCCTAGGCAACGAGAAGGGCTTTTTGGAATAGGGCAAGATCGTGCTGACCGTTTGCCTTTTGTCCTTTTCAATCAATGTTATCAGTTCGCCAAAGATTTTAGAGATGTTACCTCGGTTGATTTCATCGATGATCAAATAGTATGGTTTTTGCTGATGCTGCTGTGTCTTAACCGTTTTATTTATATCGTTGGAAATACCGATCAATTTCTGAACGTCGGACATGTGAATTCGGGGAAGCTCGTAAATCGTTTTGAGAGTAAGACTTACTCCGCCGTTCATATCGTAAATATCCGCGGGCTCCGTAAATTCTTTCAACCATGCAACCGGTCTGACGTGCGGTGCCACCTGTCCTTTTATATAAGCATAATCCCCCGTTATCACACCAATATCCCGAATCGTCCGAGGTCCATCATAGACAAAAACGATATCACCTCGTTCCATTTGGTTAATGAGAGTATCTAGCGTATTGGCGTCCATTGTAGGCTTTTTAGCCCCTTCATCCCGCTCATTTTCAAGCAAGGAATAAATTTCGTCATATGATTTGTCTGTAAGGTCGATGTGATCGAGAAAATCGACCGCTATTTGTTTGCCTGCTTTACATTGGTTGTAAATGTGATCGCTGTTGCGGCGGCCGAGCGATACTTTCCAGACACGGGATCCCGAATGTATGAACTCGGCTCCCGAAATACCGGAGGACTCAGATTCCGCTTTGATAATTTGTGCTGACGCTTCTTCCACCATCTTTTTCAGAACGCCAGGCTCCACGCGGTACCGAATCTCACCACCTGCTTCGTCTTGCTTCATGTCTTCTTCCAATTGGGGGCGAATACCCTCAATAAATTCCTCATACGAGTAGGACTGGTGGAAAGTGATGAAACGTACCCGTTCTTCCCGTTCAACTTGGACGAACGGGATATATCTTTTACTGAATGTATACTCAAACGCTTCAATGATGTTCTTCGTAGCGAACGTCTTCCCTGTTCCCGGCGGTCCGTATAAAATCAAATTGGGGTTGAAATCCAGCAACTCAGCATACGCACGGTATTGTTCAAACAATTCCGGCGCGTCCTCGACATCCGAAGATTCTAACGCATGCGTGATTGGCGTTTTCCCATCAGTTCCAACTTCCATATTCGGTTTGCTGATCGGTGTCTTGCGGCGGCCAACCAAGACGTTGTCATAAAGGCGAATAGGATTATCCACTACAAAATAACCTTGCTTTTCCAATTCATTCAGGACGCTTTTCAAATAGTTACGTTTAATCGGCGCTTCCTCTTCGGCAAATTCAAGCAACTGTAGCAATGTATACCGTTCATTGACGGAATTTTTGTCCTCGTACAGTTTCTGCAAACTGGCATAAGGTTGGGATTGTCCATTCTTCCATTCCAATATCCCGACTATTCTTGATGTTACGAGATTGTCGATTACAACCATGATGTCGTTTTCTGCAACTGGCGGGAGTTGAGAACTTAGTGTGACGTAATAACGACGAACCGATGTAAAAGAAAGCTGATCCCAGTTTTCCATGGGAAACGCCGAGGTTGTCTCAATGGGAAAGAAACCGTGACCTGGAGTAGCTTTGTTAATTTTATTAAGCAAGTTGAGATCCAAATTGAAATATGGACTTTTAATAAATTGCACGACGGGTACAGGATGCGGAAACCGCTTGATTTCTTCGAAAAAAACAACACCTGTATCCGACGGATTAATAGGATTTACCTTATGCCCATATTCCCTCACTTTCCATAACGCAATTACGTTGGCATTGGTCACCACAAACACGAAATCCCCCGGTTCGATCCCTCCGTACCAGGTACTCTCCTTGGCGCCGGCGGCGTAATACTTCTCTTGGATTTGATGCGGTCTTCTACTGTCAAACTTGCCGAAATATACTTTGCTCATATTGGATCTCCTCGATTTCATTTATCCACTATTTTCTTTGTCACAGGTTTATCGTTACAAGATACCACGTTTTAAATTTCTTTTGAAATGATGATAAATCTCATGCGGATATAAGTTCAATAGCTGCATCAGCGCTGTGCAGAAGCCGATCAGGATGATTGGCCCTTCACTATTCGACTGAAACTCGATCCCGCGTTCCACCAAATAGTTAGCTAGACGATCGAAGTCTGCCTCATATTTCGGGACTCTTCAAGCAACTTAAACCGTGATTTGTACCCGAGGCTTT
>NZ_BCPS01000060.1:0-5784 GCF_016586185.1 Paenibacillus sp. EPM92 | reverse complement strand
CTTTCCACCAGCCCCTTATAGTACCATTCCTGACTATCACGTCCTCGTTTGAAACCAGACCATGCCTCCTCACCGTACTGCTTCAAGTCCCTCTTAATCGAACGAATATTGTGTAATTTGTCTGCACAGGACGTCTGCCGAATAGCAACGGTTGCATGTTTAAGTTCATCGAGCGTATGCTGCTTTCTTTCCTCCCATGATGCACCTTTGTCCGGTTCTGAGCAGCCTTTTACGATTTCCAATACTTTAGGACCGAAGAAGGCCAGTAAATCCTCCTCCGTTGTATCGGTATCTTCCAACGTGTCATGCAAAATTCCAGCCGCGACAACTTCCTCCGAACAACCTGCCCGCTGCAAAATCATGCCCACAGCATAAGGATGACTAATGTATGGTATCTCTGTGCCTTTTCGGCGCTGTTCCCGATGTGCAACGGCAGCAAACTCAATTGCCTTATCGATTAAAGTCATGGATACGGTTTCCTCCCTTCAATTTCAAAGATCAGTTTCTCATGAATGGTTGCAAACCGGATATTTTTGCAGGTGATTAAGAACCAGCAAAGCCCCAGCCTTATGCAGCGGCTCATTCTGCTTCTCACAATGAAACAGCTGTATGCAGGATGGACAACCTTCCGAACAACCACAGCTGCTCATGATCTGTTGGGCTTTCTCCAAAAGAACCCCAAACTTATCCGCAACTACCTCGACTATACCCGAACCGCCTCCTGCTTGGCTGTCGTAGAAGAACATTCCGGGCATTCCAAACAAGGCTGAGCCAGAATAAAAAGATGTGTGCTGAAAATCAGCCATACTGCACCTTACAACGGCCGGTATCGCCGAAGCTATGGCATGTTCGACTGCGTGAAGGCTTCCCTCAACCAAAGTCTCCAAGTCAATGGATTCGTGATTCTGCACATCCTTGAGCAGACCCTTAAGTTCATCCCTTCCTTGGTGGTCCCACATCAGCCAAAATGCCTCTGTTTGGAAACTGACAGGATATGTGTTTGTTAATTGCACAGTTTCGGGAGGCGTTGCGCCGTGATTGTAGATTTTTTTGTAGCCAAATGTACTTCGTTTTACGATGATGCTTCCAAGATTGGATTTGATCGCCGCGTCACTTATCAGAGGATTGGTTATATCATGGATTTCAATGCTATCACGAACAATTCCGCGAGTATGGTAATCCGTTCTTACTGGCTCTACAACCACTTTGCGTTGCCTGTTATTGACCCACTTGACCTTATAGAAGGTACGATTGTCAGGTCCCAGAAATACGGCATCTACGTGATAATCTCGAATCAGAGAACGTCCGTCCACACTTTGAAATAAGATGTCCTCATTCCAGCCGTTCTTGGTTACAACCGTATAGGTATCGCCCATAGTGAACAAAGTTTGATACCGGGGTGTTTCTCCTTGATAGTGTAGTTTCCCTTCAATCTGCTGCCACTGGTCGCTTGCTTCCGCAACCACCTTGCGAAGCGCCGAAGAGCGAACATAATTCATAGCATTCGTCAACGTCCCTCCCAGTTCGTGAGCCGCGTATGCGAGATGCTCCTTTAATAGCTTGGGATTCGTTGTATTGATCGCCGCAGATTCAGGCGAAAGCGTAAAGAATTCTTCAGGGTTGCGGGCAAAGTATTGCTGCAATGGCTCTTCCTGAACCATCATAATCACCACACCGTCTCTGCTTCGCCCCACACGCCCAGCCTGCTGCCAGAAGGAGGCCTGAGAACCTGGATATCCAAGCAAAATACATACATCCAGACACTTCACATCAATTCCGACCTCTAGGGCGCTAGTAGTGACCACTCCAAGGATCTCGCCTTGCTCAAGTTTTTGTATGGTTCGTTCTTTAACTTCTTGCGTGAGGTATGCATGATACGGCAGAAAAAACTCATGTGGTTCGTCTGCCGAAAGCCCGGCATGATCATGAAGATGGCTGCGCAATATCATGTTTAATTCACGACTTAAAAGCTGGGCTTGCTGGCGGTTGCTTGTGAAAATGATACTTCTTGGCCATCTTCCATCCTTGTAGATCGTGCGCAGAATTTCATAGAGATCGGAAACAACAGCCCTTTTCTTCTGCTCATCGTCTGATAAGCCAGGATTCCACATCAAAATCGCTTTCTTCTTTACTGGCGCTTGTACACCCGATATTTCATGAAATCCTTTCAGTCCACGCATTCCTGTTAATTCTTCAGCTAGATACTTTGGATTAGCAATGGTAGCCGAGCAGGCAATAAACTGGACGTTTTTATTCCCCAATCTGTCACATAACATTCTTAATCTGCGAAGGACCAAAGAAACCTTTGAACCTAACAATCCGGAGTACTGATGAAGCTCATCAATAACCACATACCGAAGATTCTGCAAAAAGCGCAATAGCTGGGAACCTCTTCCCGTAGATGAGCCTGCTCCTTGAAGAATTAAGTGCAGGTAGTGGACGTTGGTCAGCCAATAGCGCCCCTCAGAGAACACGAAGCTAGACGCCTGATCTTTTCTCATATGCTCCGGAACGTTCCGCTGCCCATGAAGAAGTCCAACAGATATTTGTTGTCCATTCACAGTGAATCGCGAAAATCCATTAAGCGAAATTTTATTTCCCTGCTCTTCTATATCATCGGCCCATTCTTTCAAATGGGTAAACTGATCTTCGACCAATGCTTTGAACGGAGCCAAATATAGCCCACACGCGTTCGGATCAGATACCAATTTTTCCATAATGGGAACATTGTAAGCCAATGATTTTCCCGATGCGGTTTTCGTACAGAGAACGACATTACGTCCTTCCCGGATGTTCTGTATGGCTTCTCCTTGGTGCTGATACAGCTTATTGATCCCCAGTGAAAGAAGCTTCCGTTGCAGCCAACTGGGCATAAGGATTTGTTCAGCATAAGCGCCTTGATTGGCGTCAATTTGATGTACATGTACGTCGCTTCGGATACGTTTTCCGACTTCAAGCAAGTTCTGGACGAGCATATCACTATCGAATGCTTGTTGCACGGGAAGTCTTCGGTCTGAGATCATTTCCATTTCTTCCGGTGTCAACATCCCGTCCAAGATTGAACATCCATCATGCGTACAATAAACGCCAGCTTGTTTGTTTATATAGGACTCCATATCGGGTTCAAGGGAGCGCCACTCCGAAATTCGAATCCCGTTTGCCCGTTGATGGATATAACGGTAATATCCTTTCGGATCAGCTTTATAACCGGTTTGGACAAAATCTCCATATGGCCGTTGCCCCCCACAAGCAGAGCAGATTACAGGCATTCTTAATCACTCCCTTCAATCAGTATCTTCAGCAGCATTATGGCTCCAGATTTGAACAATTCAATATTTCCTTTACCAGGGAGCTGCACGCAACTAGGACATCCTTCAGCACAAGGGCAGCTTTCAATAAGTTCAAGCGCTTTTCGTAGCACATGAGGGAGTTTTTCGTAAATCGCCTCGATGGTTCCGAGACCGGACCCGTTCTCGCCATAGAAGCCGATAACAGGTCGATTCGCAAAAGCCGTCATTGCACTCGCCGAAAAACCTGTAAAGTCATTCGCGTCACAAATAATGAGGTCAGGAATAACGGAAGTCATAGCGTGACCTGCAGCGTGAAGAGAGCCTTCGGCCAACAGATCAAGGGGTCTGCTTTCATCTACCCATTCCTGGATGTTATTCCTCAAGTGACCCCATTGGGAATCCGTCAATGTAACCCACATTCCTTCGGGAGAAAATCGGGTGACGGACGGATGATCCAATTGAACCTGCTCCGATTCATGCTTCTGTCCGAAGTAAACTTTTTTATAACCGAAGACGCTCCGCTTGATCTCCAGTTCACCATAGGTCATATCGATTCCTTCGATATTTTGCTTCTGATAAGTTTGCATAATATCGATAGCATCACGATAAGTAGATTGGGTGTAATAAGTTAGTTCTTGAATGGGCAATAGAATGATTTCGCCTTTTCTGCGATTGATAGAGTCTACTCGATAGCCTTTTTCTCCAGGAGTCCAATAGATCGCTCCTTCATGAAAGTCACGAAGAGCACTCCATTCATCCAGACCGTCAACTATCGTTTGATCCTGTCCACGAATAGTGACGCTGTAGTTTTGCCCGGAGATGGATCGAAGGCTAAACTTTTTATCAACGACTTCTTCCTGATTTGCAGATGCGGCAACCTGCAGTACAGTCTCAATATAGTCTTCGAGTACTCCAGGGAACATGTTCTGCAAGTCTTCCTTCGTAACTTCTCTCCCCAGCTCTTCTCTCATTAGAGGAATATGCAAAGCCAACAACTTGTAATTTGTTGGATTAATTCTAACTACTTCGGGAGCCTTATGAATAAATTCAAGTGGGTTTCGCATGTAATACTGCTGAAGCGGTTCGTCTTGCAAGATCAATACGGCGACTCCCTCGCCTTTGCGGCCTACGCGCCCAATCTGTTGGGAGAATGCCGCTTTCGATCCGGGATAACCAACAAGAACGGCAAGACTTAAATCACCAATATCAATCCCGACTTCAAGGGCATTGGTCGTAATAATGACATGAATATCGTGGGACTTGAGCCGCTCAATAATCCTTTTCCGGGTATCATTCGGTAGGATTCCAGTATAAAAAGCCGCGAGTTTTTCTCCATCCACTTTCTCTTTAGGTAACCGGAGAGGCTGGCGCAATACGTCTTTGATGTAGCGGGTAAAGACCATCGTCTGGCTGCGAGAAGGCTGAAAAATGATACTCTTAATCACCTTCTGATCCACAGTCATAATTTGTTTCGCCATCGTAATGGCATCAGTAGAAGGCGCGCGGCGGACTTGTTCGTCGGCTGACATGCCAGGATTCCAGAGGACGATCCCCTTTTTCTGATGGGCGGAACCATCTGTATTAATGAGGGTAAAGCCACTTAGCCCCGTAAGATCCTCTGCTAATCTAGCAGGGTTCTCAATCGTTGCTGAGCTCGTAATAATCTGGATGTTGTGAGTATTACCAAGTTCTCGACAAACCTTAAGCAGGCGTCTGAGTACCAATGCGACATGACTTCCGAATGTACCTCGGTACATATGCATCTCATCAAGCACTATAAATTTGAGGTTCCGCAGATAATTTCGAATGTGGTGTGCGGTCGCGTACTTCACCTTCTGAACTTGCCCGAGAATGGAGTAATGAATCATATCCGGATTCGTCATCCATACCTGTGCTTTTTCCATGATTCGCTGCCGCGGCCCATTCTCGGTATCACCATCCAGCCGGCCGATATGAATCAGGCGATCTCCTAAGTGCAATTGAGTTTCAAACCACTCATCCAAGGAAGAATTATTCTCCGTTCGTTGCATGCCAAAACGTTTAATTTGATCCAACTGATCATTTGCTAACGCTTTTGTTGGAAATATGTATAATCCACGTTCTTCAGGATGGTTATATAAACGACTAAGAATCGGCAGGTTATAGGACAACGTCTTTCCGGATGATGTTGAAGTGACCAAGACAACATTCGACCCAGAATGGACTGCATCGGCTGTTTGTGCTTGGTGAGAATATAACTGCGTAATTCCCATTCGATGTAAGGCGTCCTTAATGGGCTCCGGTGTAGATTCAGGAATATCTGCAAAAGTTGCTTCTTTGGCAGGAAGTGTATGTACATAAATCTCAGCGGCCTCTTCCTCGGCCAACTTCTTCAGCTTATCCAGTACATCTTCTGATGAAAATTCATGACTTACGACGCCAGGAATTCGGTTATCCTCACATAGTACAAATTCTTCTTTCGATCAAGTCCTATTTTATGTGTAAATTCCCTCAG
>NZ_BCPS01000059.1:0-5782 GCF_016586185.1 Paenibacillus sp. EPM92 | reverse complement strand
ATTTGGTCACATAATTCGTGTTACTTTGGAACTGGTTTTTGGCCTGTTTTCGCGCCATTCGAGATACTCGGTCATATCGAGATATTTCTTCCCGGCAGCCCATTTTTCATCCTGCTCCATGAGCAACGCGCCGATCAATCGAATGACAGACTCACGATTTGGGAAGATACGAATGACGCGCTCGCGACGACGAACTTCCTCGTTCAAGCGTTCCACGCCGTTCGTAGTACGCAGACGTTTACGGTACTTCTCAGGCAGGCTCAGGACAGCTGTGGCATCGTCAAAGCCTGCCTCTAATATCCTCATCGCTTTAGCTGTTTTTTCGCCAAATGCAGCGATAGTCTGGTTAAGAAGCATGCGCGCAGTATCCGGATCAGGAGCTTCCAGAATGGCTCTCACATGGGCGTGAATCTCTTCTTTCAAATCCTTTGGAGAAGCACCAAGGATATTGCGCATAAAGTGCGTCTGGCAACGTTGCCAGGTTACTCCTTGGAACTGTTGGCGAATGGAGCGAACAAGCCCGCCATGATCATCAGAGACGATGAAATCAACACCGCGGAGACCACGTTGTTTGAGCCAACTAAAAAATTCTGTCCAACTCTCCTCGGATTCTGTATCGCCCAGCATAAGGCCTAATACTTCACGTTGCCCGTCCGTATTTACGCCAATCCCTAACATGACTCCTCGAGAGCGGACACGCCCGTCTTCCCGTACTTTCAAATACAGGGCATCCACGAGTACAAAAGGAAACCGGCTGTCTGAAAGTGGACGATTGTTCCAAGCGGTCACAATCGGGTCCAGCCGCTTACAAAGTTCGGAAACGGTAGACTTTGAGAATTCTGTACCGCAAAGCTCTTCGGTGACCTGGGACACCTTTCGTGTAGAGACACCGTTTACGACCATCTCCATCATAGCTAAAATGAGTGCCTGTTCACTGCGCTGGTAACGCATGAAAAGCTCAGTCGTGAACTTCCCGCCACGAATGCGCGGAACACTTAAGGTAATGGTTCCAACTCGTGTATGTAATTGATGAGGATATGTCCCATTTCGATACCCTTGACGATCATCTGATCGCTCATACCGATCCGCTTCCACTTGTTCTGTCACCTGCACTTGCAAGATTTGGTTCAGTACAGATTCGAGCAGCTTAGCTACGCCGGAATCCTGTGAATTACCTAAAAAAAGTTGCTGTAAAAGTTGCGAATCTACGTTAATCTGGTATTGAGCCATTTCAATTCACCTCGTGTATTTAGAGTGATGCTTCGACAACACCATTCTAACTGAGGGATTTGATAATGGCTCCCTTTATTTTAAGGAATCTATCAATTTACACAATTATACGGACTCAACACTTCTTTCTCTAGAGGAACGATAGCAAAACAAGACGGACAGTAAATTCCTTCTGCGAATCCTCGGAGGTTTTCAATTACGGGAGTCCAGTCTGAGCATTTAATCCCGGTTGGCGAATATTCAAGTAATCGTTGCTCCCCAACTTGGCTGATTTTATTGGAAATTTGAATTGCCTTTAGCATATTGGTGCATTCCGAGCATTTCAGAAATGCCATTACCTAATCCCTCCATCGCTAATGTCTGTTGATCCTATTTAAACATAATGATTAGACAATAGGTTGTCATCGAATATACGTTCCTGTGGAATAAAATCCCTTTATTGATAATTCGACAATATAGGCATTAAGTCCTTGTTTATGTAAATTCGCACAAAAAAAGACGACCACTATGATCGTCTTTCATGATTTCTCATTTTTTTTCTTATCATCTGAATGTGTCTTGACTTCACTACATTAACTCGCTCATCAGGACCAAATATTCGTTCGGCCCTATCCACATAACTAAGGAAGTTCCTATTTTTTAAATCCTTGCTATCCTCATGCTCATGATATCCAAATTTTCGATAGAGGCGTATGCTTTTAATGATTACTTTTGTTTTTGGATCATCTTTGCTTCTCAGAATCTTCTTTATATTTCGATTCAACTTATTATAATACTTCGAAATGGTCTTATCCCTAATAGTTACAGCATTCCCATCGAAAGAAAAACCTAAGTAATCAATTTTCTTTTTTCGTGTCATACATAATAAAGCATCGCGGATTTCAAATGAGTCTATGTTGCCTATACTGCATTCAAAAAGTTGGGTTTTATCAGGCTCCAACACCAGTGACGGTGTTGCATGTATGATTGACATCAAGAAGGCAAGTTCTTGTTCCAATGGTAACGCCTTATCTTTTGGGAGGATAACAATAACATCATCGCTATACCTCATATACATTCCATCTTTGGAAGTAACATATGAATTTATCTTAGCATCGAACTCAAGCATGTATATATTTGACAACACAGCACTTATTGCCGATCCTTGAGGAATGCCGAACGACTTTTTATTTGAAGTAACCATGTCCTTCTTTAAGGCCTTAAATTTACTCCAAGGTATCGCCAAATCTTGTTTGTTTAGTCGCTTAATTCCAGAAAGATTTAACAAATGCCCATTTTCTTTCAAAAGGTCGGATAATTCCCATGTTGAATATTTAGTGATGTTTTTAAATACCGCATAATAATCGTTAGGAAGCTTGTCTTTTTGAAGCAGCTGACACATTCGCTTTTTTAAGTATTGATGGTCAAGGCTGTCGAAAAAGTTTTTAAAGTCCCCGATGACGACATAGCATTCTTTAAGTTCTTTTATTTTGTCAAAAGCCTGTTTAGCAAAATGAATATTATTCATGTGCAGATTGTTGCGATACGCAATCGAGCATTGATCAAGACCGTCAATAGATACTCTATTGTTATATTCTTCATTTAATTTATAGGCGTAGTACTGATAGATATACCGATCCATGTGTGCGGAATAACAAATTTCACGGTTTTTGGTACTCTTACCTTTGGATTTACTATACTTCGTAATTTTCAATGTATGGTGGATAAAAGGAAGAAAGCCATGAGTTTTTATTTTTAGTGGATCAGAGATATAATCCCATGCTTCATTTATGGTTATTTTTCTATCGAAATGGGCATAGCCTCGGAATTTCACCTTTTTCTTCCACTCATCCACAGTCATAAATTCCCCCATAAAGTGCAATACCTGCCAACACGGGGGGTAGCATCCCTAAGTTGGCAGGTATGATGTAATTGTATTGCAGCCACCCGTACATTACGCATGAACAACTATGCTATGATAGTTGAGGAGGCGTGTTCAATGTGGAGTGCTTGTTGGTTGATGTGTGAATTCGTGTCCACCAGTGAACTGTGTCAGTGTGTCTTGTGCGTGCTACTGCTCGCCAGACCCTTGACTTCAATCTCCAACCCTTACAGCAGGTCTGCAAGGCAAAATTATAGTATCATAGTTTCATAGATTTGGCAAACTAAAATTCGACAAAAAATTGTGACTCTCGCTCATTCGACCCCTAAAGCCTTAAACACAGCATCTTCCGCACTCTGGTAGAAGATAATATTGAAGAAAACAAACTATATCAACTGATGACCAACTTTAGTTTATTAAATACTATGTTTAAATTCAAGAAAATCATTGGTTAACTCATATTTTACACCTGATTTCAATGCTTCAAAATGCTTGCGCCCGAATGCGATCTTGGCGTTTTCGAATAAACGAAGTTGGTCACCATCCACGGTTCCTTTGGTTTCAATAACGAAATAGAGCTGCTCGCTTCCATTTTGATCGATCACTACTGCCCAGTCTGGATTATAATTGCCAATTGGAGTTTCGATCTTAAACGAAGATGGCAGCTTAGCGAATAGCTTTACATCGTCGTCCTCATTCATTTTCTCGGCAAACGCACGTTCAGTCTCCGAGTCATAGATCACATGAGTATATACCGACTTATCCACTTCAATTGCGTTCGATTGTAAGTAGCCCAGTAATTCTTGGGATTCAAAGATTTCTTGCTTATAGTATTCTTGCCCGGCTATCTTCTCATATTTGATTCCGCTCGTTACCATACGGCGCATATTTTTGCGAATGATCTCTGTTACAGCTTCCATAAACTTTTGTGGATTGCTCTTAAAATCCTCAAACCGATTCGCCTGAATTAGTATTTCGACGATGGTTTTCCGAGTTAGTTTCGTTTCGTCTTGAATAAATCTTAATAAGTCGGGGAGGGGAGTCTTTATCTGCAATCTTTCCATTACTTTTGAACTTGAAAGCTCTCCCTCGACGCTTGATTTTTTTACATAAATTTTGGCGTCAGTTCGCACTAGGCTTGATGCTTTAATTTCTGGCATAGCTCTAATCTCATCTACACAATGCTTTACTAATGCCTCTATGTCCATTTGAACAGAATAGGTTGTTTTATGCTTAATCTTTTCCCATAATAGCTCAAATTCAGGACTTAAATAAACTTGCTTGTTCAACTGAACCTGTATTTCATTACGACTATCTTTAATTTCCAGTTTGGAGACAGATTTACGGATTACATCTATAACTTGCTGCTCTAACGCTTTGAAAGCTTCTGGAAGCTCAAATGTTTCTTCACTGATTTGTTTTTTCAATTCGTCTGTTACTTTCCCATTCTTCTGTACTAGCTTATTTGAAAATAAATACTTCCATATTTCTTCTGATCGCTCATATCCCAGGTTCAATGACTCTCCTGATTCATTTATAATAACCATATTGGCAAAAGCATGTTTTTCAACAACGCCAAACTTGACCCCGGTTTCATCTTCAATTTCCTTTTGCAAATTCTCGGCAAATTCTTCAAAAGATTCATTAGCAATAACAGTCAATATATTAAGATTGCTATCGTAAATCCGATCCCCATCCTGATTTACTGCCAGTCTGAGTCCGCGGCCAATCTTTTGTCGTTTGGTAAATGTATCCGAAGCCTCAGTTAATGTGCAAACTTGAAAAACATTCGGATTATCCCAGCCTTCTTTGAGCGCTGAATGAGAAAAGATAAATCGGAGGGGGGTATCGAAACTTAACAATCTTTCTTTATCTTTCATGATTAAGTTATAAGTACTATTATCTGCCTCGGTGTTGCCGCGCGTATCCTTCAATTTACCTTTTCCATCAATTGAGAAATATCCGTTATGCACTTGTTCAGGGTCAAAGTTCATCATGTATTTCGTGTCATTGAACAAAGACTGATATTTAGGTAATTGTATGAGTTTGTTGTACTCCTCTTCAAACATGACAGCATATTTACCCCTTACAGGATTACCCTCATCATCATAACTGCGATAATGCTCAACTCGATCGATAAAAAATAAGCTCAATACTTTGATTCCAAGTGGGACGAGCTTTTTTTCTTTGTTCAAATGTTCTTCAATCGTCGCATGGATTTGGGCACGCTTCATATCATCTTCGTCGATATCCCCAATTACTTGTCCCAAAGATAGCAGTGTACCATTGGTAAACTCAATGGACTCATCACCTTCATAGCAATCGATATTAGAGACGATAAAACCATTATAAAGATCACGTTCGCCGGAGATAATGAACAAATCGTCGTCTTGTTTGACGGTTTTAGTCGTTCGAGTAACTGAGCCATTCCTCCGTTTAATATCCATTTCCAAGACGGCTTTAAACCCATTATTTCGGCTTACACTTACCAATTTTAAGTAAGGCTTGTTGAAGTTATCCATCGTTTTGATGGAAGTAACTTTAATCTGTTTGACTAATTTCTTCTGGTAGGCATCAACTGGATCGAGCCTGTACATAAGATTGTATTTTTCTTTGTGTGTAGCAGAGTATCTTAATACGCACAATGGATTTAAAGAAGCAATGGCTTCCTTGGCTTTGTCTGTAGTATCA
>NZ_BCPS01000058.1:0-32976 GCF_016586185.1 Paenibacillus sp. EPM92 | reverse complement strand
AGTATCAACGCTTTGAGGCTCGTCGATAATGACAATCGGATTAGTTTGACTGATGAATTCAATCGGTTTACGACCGCTCATTTTATCATTGTCTCGATGAATAATGTTGGCTTTATCCTGTTTCTCAGGATCATTAAAGCTTTTACGGAAAGCATCGATATTGATAATCATGATTTGAATGTCAGAGCTTGTTGCAAAGGTTCGCAATTGACCAAGTTTAGATGAATCATAAATGAAATAGTCACAATTCTGATTTTCATAAAGAGTTTTAAAATGTTCCTCAGTTATCTGAAGAGATTTAAATACACCTTCTCGAATGGCTACACTCGGTACAACGATAATAAATTTGCTAAATCCGTAGCGTTTGTTTAATTCATAAATTGTACGGAGATATACATAAGTTTTACCCGTACCGGTTTCCATCTCAATTGTAAAGTTAAATGCACCATTATCTTTTTTAACTGTGCTCTTTGGTAGCGAATTTCTCAATTGAACTTTTTGAACATTTTGCATGATTTCATCATCCAGCAATTCTAACTTATTGGCAAATCCTAAGTTAGTTTCCCCAATAATAACCTGATTTTCTAAAGAGACAGTGAAATTAGATGATTTAACTGGTTGGCCTTCAAAAAGATCCACAATGGAATGAATAGCTTCCTTTTGATATTGCTGGTCTGCATCAAATTTGATCTTCATCGATTCACCTCATTATATAGCCCGGAAATCTTCGACACCGTACTTTTTCAATATCTGAATCGCATTTGTTTTCACATTATCATCTTGAAAGCCTGAGTCACTAAATACTGCTCGGCTCGGTTTCATCTTTGCGATCTCTTCAATAACGTCAAGCGTGAGGTTGTTCTCAAGACAAACCAGCATATACCCCAACCCTACAGAAGCCACTTTTATTCCTTTTATTTGGATTTCATCTATTGGCATAGTAAGATCGATACCATACTTTAACATAATCTCGTATAGGACATCCTCTTGAGATCTATCTTCCTTAATCGGGTTGGCTAAATCTAAAATATCTCCAATGATATCGTCAGTTTCGGAATCCCAAGCCTTTAAGTTGGAAGAATCAAGTTTGAACACTTTAAAACCGATGTCTAGATCTGTTTTTCCGGTATCGGATACTATTTTTTCTCCTGCGCGGCGGATGCGCTCCTTACCGATTTCGCAGATGTTCGAATAACCGGCTTGATACGCTTCAGAGTCTTCAGACGTAGGTTCAGGAAGTTGAACAAGAATCATTTTCCTATTTCCACCATTTGAATTAAGTTGAAAAATAGCATGTGCCGTTGAACAAGAGCCAGCAAAAAAATCCATAATTATGTCATCATCTCCAGTTGCCATTTCTATTAATTTACTTAGGACTTCGTGATCCTTAGGATTCGGGAATATTTTAGGCGCACCAAATAAATTTGATACCACTCCAGAGGCCGCTCTACCATCTTTATATATGACAGTGCGAGGTCTCATTGTCTCATGATCTTTAAGATAAGTTTTCCGGCATGGAACAGTAGTTTCATCTACCCCAAAATGAACCAATTCTTCAGCAATTTTCTCTTTCATTATTTTTTCTGGATACACCCATCCTCGTGAAGGCTCTTTGCAAACCCTTCCGGTTTTTGGATGAATAACATCATAGCGGTACTGTCCAAATCTTGGGCCAGACAAATTATCTGGGAAATATATCCCTCTATGGTCTACCCAACTATAATGGGAATGTTCTTTGGCAGGATGATCATTTGATAATGAGGAATACCATGCTTTCAATTCTAAAGTTTGTTTCTCATAATCATTTGGATACCTTATTTTAATTTGTTCAAAAGCTTCGTAAATATCTGATATACCTTCTTTGGGTTCTTCCCATTTACCATTCATTCCGAGAGAATCTCTGTTTTTCGCATATACAAGAATATACTCGTGACATATTGCGAAGAATTGTTCGTCGTTCTTTGAGCTTCCTTGCCAAACAAGATCTGCAATCCAGTTCTCTTCACCAAATATTTCTGAAAGAAGAGGTCTTAAATTTGCTATTTCATGCTCGTCAATCGAAACAAAAATCACGCCGTCATCTCTCAAAAAATTTTTGGCAAGTTTTAATCTCGGGTACATCATATTCAGCCAATCCGTATGATACCTTCCCGATGTTTCAGCATTCGATCTCATCGCTTGACCTGTCACTTCTTTGTAATTTTTGATATTATCCCGAAAATCATCTTTATATACAAAATCATTGCCTGTGTTATACGGTGGATCAATGTAAATCATTTTTACTTTCTTATGATACGCCTTCTGAAGCAGACGAAGGACTTCGAGGTTATCACCCTCAATATATAAATTCTTTGTTGTGTCCCAATTTTTGCTTTCTTCCTTGGCTGGGCGCAGTGTTCCAGTTGATTGTTTTTGTGCAAGTTTGATGGCTTGCGTCTTACCATTCCAAGTAAGTTCATACCGTTCCTGCGACTTTTCGATATTCTCTCCAAGCACCAGCAGCAACTTCTCTATATCAATTTTTCCTTCGGTGAATATCTCCGGGAAGATCTTCTTCAATTCTTGAACATTTTCGGCAACTAGATCCTTTGATTTTCCATCCAACACTTGCATTTAACACACCTCACTCAATTTTTCCATCGCATCTGTTAATCGCTTTTCTAGCATTTTTATCTTAACATGAATGTCCATTTTCTTACCAAAATTCTTTTCCTTATTCATTTGGTTATTCAATCTTTTTATTTCCTCTGATACATCTTCGATTCTTTTCAACCATTCTTGGATTGAAGGAATCGAATCAAGTTTTGATGGATAGATCCCTAGAACATCAATGGTATTCGTTATTTGCACTCGATTGTGCAGCTCTTGGAATAGTCTATAAAAGTTAGAGTAGGGAAGAGTCGCAAGATGAAGCTTTTCCACAAATGCTAAATCAGGCTCTCGAAGCTCTGTTAAGTTAAGCTTGTGCGAGAAAGCGACTTCGTCAACAATTGCTTTGTCTTTCTTTATTTGATGAATTCGTTTCATTGCTGTTGAAACGATGATTTCATTTTCCTCATAAAGGAAAATCAAAGCAGGGTAAGGAATAGTCTCATGAATCAATTTTGCAATCGGCTTACATTTATCCAGATTTTTTAATTGAACGAGTAGGATCGATATATCCGTATAATTCAATTCGTCAGAAACAAATGGTTGAGTGGAAATCACGTCTTGATTAAGAATCCCAACGATTCTAATCGAATCCAGATAATCGACGAATAGTTGCTTGTCTCTATTGTTAAATTCAGGTTGCTCATAGAACATATTCTTTGGAATACGCCGATTTATCTGTCCTGACTTTGGGATCGATATCCAATTTTCAATGTTCTTCTGCATGAGACACCTACTTTACAATAAGGAATGATATCAGTTCAAAATCGTCCAAACCATTGATTTTATCTTT
Source organism: Paenibacillus sp. EPM92 (assembly GCF_016586185.1). Lineage (NCBI taxonomy): Bacteria > Bacillati > Bacillota > Bacilli > Caryophanales > Paenibacillaceae > Paenibacillus > Paenibacillus sp. EPM92. The sequence goes on along the minus strand of NZ_BCPS01000058.1, from coordinate 29,534 downwards.
CAAAACTGAGGTTCCCCCAAGTGAAAATAAAGATTGAATACCTTTTTCCTCCGTTACTCCGATGATACTTGAAACTGCCTGTTCCAAAAGTTCGGTATAAAAATCCATTTGCGAACCATCGTTGGTTTCTTTATTGAATAAATCACAAAGCTCTTGATACAACTGCTTTTCTCCGTTACACAGTCCTTTGTATAAGTCCAGTATCGCTTTCGCTGAGGAATGGGTTAATCGGATGTCTCCTAGATCTGACACATAGACCAGAAAATATGGAAATATTCCTGATGATTGAGTATTCTTCTTCAAGTTTGTCGTTTGTTTGAGGCAGAATATGACTCCCGGTACAACATCTTTATTCAACTTGTAGGGTATAGGTACAAGAGCATGAATTCCTGTAGGCATATTTTCCAATTTATTTGGATGCTCTTGAATAAATTTGGATAGATCCATTTTGAAATCATCCAATGTCAAATCTGTAATGGAGATTCCGCCGGAAAGTTCCTCCATATCTAAAACCTCTTTCTGTAGTTGTTGAAGCTGTTTACGGCGGTACTCTAAATCATTCATGCTGTCTTTACCCTCGACAACAATAATGTTTTCTTCACCAGTTGCGGAAACATCCAGCATCACCATCCGGTTATTAACTCTTGCTTCTAGCTGAATATATTCATCTAGTGCCACATTCGGCCAAAAATTAACTAATTGGATCGCTTTGTTAACAGAGCCTAAACGGTCAATACGACCAAATCGTTGTATGATCCTAACTGGGTTCCAATGTATATCATAATTTATTAAATAATCGCAATCCTGAAGGTTTTGTCCTTCGGAGATGCAGTCTGTTGCAATTAGAATATCAATTTCTTTTGTAGCATTTGCATCGATCATAGATAATCCTTTTGATTTCGGCGAAAAATGAGTCAGAAGCCAGTTGAATTCCGTCTTAATACCTTTCATTGTCGTCTTCTGACCATCCCCGGTTACCAAGGCGGATTCAAGTTGGTACTCTTTCTTGATCCAAGGAGACAAGTTATCGTATAAATACTCAGCAGTATCTGAAAATGCGGTGAAAATAATGATCTTTTTATTCCCCTCATTGATAGGAGATTGAATCTTTTGACGGATAATTCGTTTCAAATCTTCAAGTTTTGCATCTCTCGAAGGTTCAATTTGTTCAGCCGCGGATAAAAGAGATTGCAAATACTCACGATCTTCATTCAAATCCTGTTTGAGCCTGATCAAATCCAGATCTTGAATTAATACCTTGACCTTATTCCCGATGAGAAGGTCCTCTAATAAACCTTCTTCAGTCAAATCCGAAATATTCAACTGAGGGTCAAACATAGTCTGACCTTGTTCTATGGCATGAAGCATGCTATCAATAGCTGTAATAATTTTATTTACGGTTAAGCCAAAGGAATGAACAGAACTCTCCAGCCGCTTCAATAAGTTGACACGCATTAGATGTATGAGACTGGATTCCCGATCAACTTGTTTGAAGATGCTCTTTCCATCTCCAACCTGTTTGTCATATTTCTGACTGTATTCACTTCGCTTTTCTGGTAGTACATAGCTTAAAGGAGAGTACAAAGCCAGTTTCAACCGACGAATCGTGTTATTAATATCTTTTAATGGTGGAAACTCTTGCTGTAAATCAATGTCGGATTTAATATTCTTCGGCTCAAGGCGTGTAGGGAACTCGCCGATCTCCTCTGCATTATAATATTTCTGAATGTGTTTACGACTTCGTGCAATAGTTAATGCGTTCAAGAGATTGAAATAATCCATTCCCAGCGAATCAAGAAATCGTTCTAGGTTGCGTTCGGATTCGTTCAGTTTCGACCATGCATTAAATTTACGCTGTGCTTGGTTTAAGGTTGAGGAAATACTTTTTATTCCAGCTGACTTAGCCAGCGCAGCATCGTCGCCCTCAGTTATAAAAGCGATTTGATTTTTTAGATCATTCAAACGATTATTAACCGGCGTTGCAGATAATAATAATACTTTCGTTTTTACTCCTGACTTGATGATATCTTGCATTAATTTCTCGTATCGCGTTTTTCTTCCTTTAGCAGGTTCGTTGTTTCGAAAGTTGTGCGATTCATCAATTACGACAAGATCATAATTACCCCAGTTCAAGGTCTCTAATGTAATATCCCCTGATTTACCAGATGGTCGGCTCAGATCCGTATGGTTTAGAATATCGTATCTTAATCGATCCTTCTCCAAAATATTGGTGATGTCATTACCTTTGTAAACTTCCCAATTCCTTCGTAATTTCTTGGGTGCAAGTACAAGAACACGACTGTTTCGCAATTCGTAATATTTAATAATTGCAAGAGCTTCAAATGTCTTACCTAAACCAACACTGTCTGCAATGATGCAACCACCGAATCGTTCCAATTTGTTAATACCGCCAATGACGGCATCTCTTTGGAAGTGGTAAAGCTTCGACCAAATCACCGTTTTATCTAATCCTATGGCGGATTGAATCCGACGATTGGCATCGGATTCTTCTGCAAATGATCGAAAGATATGAAAGAGCGTAACCATATAGATCATTTCAGGTGTGTTTTCAATATATAAATTGATTAATTGATCCAAGATTTGATCCTTTACATTCGTGGTCATAGCAGGATCATCCCAAACCGCGTCGAATGATGAAAGCAATTGCTTTACAACGTTCGAATCATTCGTAGCCATATTGAAACCCAAGCTTGTATTATTTCCATAACCAAGTCCATTGGTTGTGAAATCGGCACTCCCTACAACAGCTGCGTGTTCACCATTTTTCTTAGCTACAAGAAATGTATTACCTTGAACAGCATCACTCTTGGTTAGAGACCGCATCTCTACCTTTTTCTTTATCCATTCAGCACATTCTGCCGCTATACTTTTTTGAGAAAGATTGTTTTTTAAACGAATTTCCATTCCCAGTTCAGAAATGGCTGTTTCCCGTTTATGTTTTAGAATTTCAAATGCTTTATGTTCCCGCTGATCGTCGTCTTGAACAAAGGTTGGTTCACTAAATAGAAAGCGTAGGCTTTCGATCTTACTGAGTTGATCTTTAAGTTCATCAAAAGCAAAAATAGTAAAATAGGCTGAGACGATAGAGAGCTTAGCATCTTTAGTTATTTGTCGCTTGAGATATTCCCCCACCGCGCCTTTTGTCCGGTTATCTAATATCTGTTGCATATCTGGTCTCCTGAAGAAGGATTTATTACTTCTGAATATTAAGTAGCAACAATTCAAATATGTTACATAATGATAATCTTGGTCTAAGTATACCACGTCGTAAGTAGTGGCATCCTATTATCCAAAGTACCTATCGGATGAATCCTCTTGTACTGCTAGTGGCATAAATCATGTATGTTCTGTTCTCCATCGTGAAATATTTATGAGAATTTTGTGAAAAAGCAATCCTCTTTTAGTACTGTGGCCAAGTAAAATTATGCTTATAATACTCCTCTTTCAACCGCTTCAAGTCGTGCTCCCATTCCGAGATAGCATAAGCATACTTTGTCTTGCCGCCGGATTGGGACTTTTTTAAACGTACATTTCGGGCGATGGTATAAACAATTTCTTTAAGCGGCAATGAAGGTATTGCTTTTCGCACTAAGATATCCCATCGTTTGCTTCGATTTAATCCAGTAATTTTGTACCCTAATCTATGCAGTTCGGTCTCCTCACGAAAATTACTCTGTGAATCGGAGTGGCCTTGAGATTCGCTTACTTCCGTACTCGGCCACTTAAAGTACTCAACGGTTGTTTGAGATATATGCGAAGGTGTACTAGCTAATGATGCATTTGAAATCGATGGGACGGAAGTCATTTTATTGGTTCGATGTACCGGATAATCGATCGGATCAAGCTGAATGTTTATCTTGTACGGATCTAATCTACGATATAACTTCTGTTTCATATTATCGTAGGTGTATATCCGATTACAGTCATTACAGATCATTAACTCTGCTTGAACTCTTTTTGCAACCTCACCGGACTTTGTTTTTCCTTCTACAATAAAAATGTCCTTTCCTAATTCGCCGACTCTACATGTTGTGCACTGTTCAGTCGCATTCTTTACTTGCCAGATTTCCGTCGCCAAAGGCCATTCATTTCTCACTTCTGAAACTACTGCCTTTTCCCTAGTAGATAGCAAGAATCTGTTTACTTCTTCCCACAGTTTCTCTTTTTCAGTCGCATTGAATAATGTCCCTGCATTTGATAATGCAAGAAAATCATCAATACTCGTTTCAGAAAGAGATTTGGCATTCTTTATTTCGTAGTACTTTTGATAAAGGGAAATTTCCGGAACAACGCTAACCGTCAAAAATCGTATACTCTCCTTGGAAACATCCAACATCCAATCATCTTTATTAAGGTAATGTGCATACCACAAAAACCGGGCAAATTGTTCTTCTTCTAAGTTAGAATCCAAAAAGGGCCATTCCTTCTCAAGAAGAATGTCAAAGACGGCCCGTAAACCAGTATAAAGATCGTATGACAATAAACATCGAATATATCCTAAGATCGTATTCGGGGAATTCGTATCAATAACAAGTTGAGATAGCTTCTGATAGTTACTATGCAGATACTCGTGAACCGTTTCACGGAACTTCGATAATGCTGCGTCATTAATAAAATCAAATACATCATCATACAATTGATCAGCTTCCTCATCCTCTGGTATTGCTACATACATAATCCGATTAAGAATTTCATTAAATATTGATTGTAAGGAATCATCGGTCAGTTGATCTTGATAAGGATTGTGAAGTAAATGCCTAAAGCCTACAATTACAAGTGTTAGTTTGTTCGATTCGAGCAATAAGAGAGTTCGGTTTAAAACAGCCGAAATGCTTTGCTTATGATATAGTTTGACCATTTGGTCGAATATTTTCTTTAGTAAGTCCTTATTTCCATACTCACATATGACATCCCAAAGAAGCTGATTTTCTGAGTTTGTTTCCCGGAATATGGAATCCATCTGTTCAAATGATTCCTGCAGATTCAAAAAGTTTTGATGAAATTGATCATGGAATGTACTATAGTTCATTCGTATCTTCTCCACCAGTAAATCTAGTATTGGTAATTTTATGCCCAAATAGTCCGTTAGTATTATAAATTCGACTTTTCGAGCAATTTCCCTTCAGAAGTTATGGATTATGATGAATCCGCTTATCCATGAGTATCGCGTAAATATAGGATGGTCCTCTTAAATGCTGAATTTTTGTAGTATTGGATAACGGAAAGAAGGCTAAGGCTTCTTGTAGTAGATTTTTGGAAATCTGAACATTCGTCCTATCTGGAAAAATCATATTTCCCTTCACTCGATATGTAAATTCGCCGCCGCGTATTTGGCGGAATACTTCTCCTTCATGCGCTAACACATTTGCCCAAACAGTCTCGATATCTAACACGTTAGCCCCCCTACCTTACAGAAACAAATCTTTGTAAACTAACAAAATAAAGTCCCGCTTCCATCGTTTTGTACCCAAACGTATCAGACCAGTCCTTGGCATAAGCCTGCACTTGCGGCGAATAGAAACGGACAAACTGCTGCAAATTGTTTTCTGCTAATTGATCCGTCTTAAAGTCAACGATCACCCAGCCATCCTCTTCTTCAAAAGCGAAGTCTATAATACCCTTCACCAAGATATGGCCACCGTTATCAGTCTGATATTTCAATACCACGGCAGCTGTTTCCGACAACGTTTGCTCGGTTGCGGGATAAGACATTGTCTTGCCATTGCTCTGAACCATCATTATCGGGATTTCAAACAATCGCCGCTTCGCTCTCAGACTACGCTGCCAGAGTTCACTGTTTAGAATTTCATGAATAACAGGCAGGGCATCAGTCGCGTCCTTCTCTGATACTCCTTCGGTCTGGCAGAGGTATTGAACGTATACAGGCAATTCGTTCATCGGAAGACCTTTCCCAACAGCTTCAAGTCCCTTGTGGATTACACTACCGAATGATTGACCTCTCCCATTGGCTGACCATTCCGGTGTTTCGCCCATGTTCTTCGCCAACCCGGTAACAGTTGCTTCCGCGTAAGTAGGCTGGCGCAGCTGATAGAACATCTGCTCCCTCTGAGCCAAGTATGCCCCCAAATCAAAAGATGCGATATCTCGCTCCATTTCCTCATCACACTCATCTGTCCCTACATCCGCTTCCGGAACATCTAGTTCCCGGATAAGCTCCATCCCCTCCATTAGCGAGCTCCACGGGCATTTGGCCCGCTGCTCAGGGTAGAGGCTGACAACCAACATTTGTTTTGCTCGTGTCGCCGCGACATAGAGAAGCCGATCCCGCTCCGCATGCATGAATGCTCGCTCCCGCACTCTCATCGCTTCCCAGCCGACCGGCTGGGCAATCGTATCTTTCTGAAACCCTTTCGATTGCTGGATCAGGAAATAGCCCGCGGCCTCTGTCTCCGAACGATCAACAAACTGGTCAGCGTTATGATCCTTTTCGCCACAGGGACAAGCTAGAAATACGATTGGCGCTTCAAGCCCTTTCGCCTTATGCACGTTCATGATCCGTACCGCTTGCCCTTTGCCCGCGTAGAGACTGGCGGTTTCCATCCCTTGGCTCTCCCGAATGGCCGAAATCGCATGCGCCAGTTCATGCCAATCCGATGCGAGCATGGCGTCACGCTGCAATCGCTCCAACATCTTAAGCAGTGTTCCAGACCGATTTGCTCCTGCTTCTTGCACCGTGGAATAAGGCAAAAGACCGGTATCCTCCAGAATGCAATACAAGGCTGACCATGCAGGCATTTCTTTCACCCAATCGGCATATTCCCGCAATTTACGGCATGCAGCGACAACTTGACTACCCTGTTCAGCTGACTCCTCCGGCAGCCGATAGATCGACCACGCATTCCCTAGAGCACGATGCGCCATCAGCTCCTTGTCGCTAATACCGAATAGAGGTCCGCGCAATACGCTCAGCATCGCCACCTGATCGGATGGATCGGCCAGGTAGAGGGCCAATTGTCCCAGCGTATGAAGTTCGGGGTATAGAGCGGAGCTTCCTACCGTTTCCGCAGCAACGCCCCGCTTCTCCAATTCTTCTGCGTAGAGATGCAAATAATGCCTTGTCCTTGTCAATATAAGAAAATCATTGGGCCGTGCCTCTCTGAACACCCAGGATGCGCCATCCCGCTCCTGAATAAGCAAATTTCCGTCGCGGCAAGCCCACGCGATGTATGCGGCAATACGCTGTGCGTCAACCGCCGCCACTTCATCCTTGCCTCCGGGAATTTTCGGGTAAGTGAGTGCATAAACCCCGTGATCCGCGCGCTTATTCCCCTTTGGATTCGGTATATTCGTTTCCATCCGGACATACGCCGCTTGAACATCGGTTTCCCGGACGGGAAGCTTGCCGATAAATTGCCCGTTCACAAAATCGCCGATCGCATCGACGGATCGGAAATTGCTGGTCAAGTGAAGCACATCTCCACATGCTTGAATCCGCGATTTAACCTCGTTATAAATGGAAATATCCGCGCGGCGGAAACGATAGATGGACTGTTTCGGGTCTCCCACGACGAACAAGGAGCCGGGCTTTGGCGTAAGCTTCCGCCAATTCCGTTCATTCGGATCATCGCCGGCGCCCGTTAAGAGAAACATCATTTCCGCTTGGATCGGATCGGTGTCCTGAAACTCGTCGACCAAAAGCCGTTGATATCGGCCGGCGAAAAACGCTCGAACCTCCGGGTAATCACGCAGCAGACGGCAGGCATTCATCAGAAGATCCTGAAAGTTCAGCTTCCCTTCCTGCAATCGCCGTTCTCTGCAATACTCCAATGCAGGCAAGACAAATTGAATGACCTTCGGATACAGATATTCCCGCCACGATTGAAGAAAGGGGAACAGGACCGTAATCTGCCAATCGTGAAATCGTTCGGATATGGCTTTGGCTTGCTTCTTATCCGTCCATTTGTACTGCTTCACATCCAGTTTGAAGTCAAACATCTTCGCAAGTGTTAGCATCAACATATCGTCCTGCTCATCCGACAACCGAAGCATACGATTAGCAGTACGCAGTTTTGCCTGAAGATTATCCCACCCTTTTTCCGGTTCAGCTGTCGGCAAAAACCTGCTGGCTTCTTCGATCATGGGAAGCAGGGAGAGCCGGATTAGGTTGAAATCAGGACAATGAACCGGTTCGCAAGGGATTTGGAGGTCCGTAAAAATAGATACCCGATCATAGACATTCTTAAGGATGCTGACGTCGATGTCCACCTCGGCAAAGGAGGCAAGGGCCTCACTATCTCCCTCCTGCAGCTGAATCAGATATTCGTCCCAGCATTGATCGTGGAACGCACGATTCATTTCATCATCCATTTCTTCGAAAGAAGGGTCCAATCCGGCCTCGATCGGACGCTCCCGAAGCATGGAGGAACAGAACGCATGGATCGTTCCAATGAAGATTTGGTCCAGATTGGCCAAAGCTTCTTCCATTCGTTCTCTAGTTTCGCCTTCAACATCAGCCGCTTTCCGCTCCAAAGCAATACGGAAACGCTCCTTCATCTCATCCGCCGCTTTATTCGTAAAGGTGATCGCCGCAATCTGCTCCATCTTAGCCGTTCCTGTCTCGATGAGCGCCAGCAATCGGCCGACCAAGCTGGTTGTCTTTCCCGAGCCTGCACCGGCTTCTACCAGAAAGGTCGTGTTCAGCTCCTCCAATATCCTCTTTCTAGCTTGTTGATCGGATGGTTCATTCAATGTTCTCCACCTCCAGCAGCGTGTGCAGTAGCTTCGAATTCACTTCGTCCTTTCGCTTATCGGCCATCATCTCTGCGTGATCTCCGCATACAGCCGCAAAATCGCAATATCTGCAGACCCCAGGATTTGAAGCGGGAATAAACAATCCCTGTTCCATCGACGAAAGGATTCCTCGGATCACCTCGGTGACTCGATGACGTTCGGTTTGCGAGCGCGCAATCACTTGCCCGTGCCCCCGTTCGCTTGGAAAGACGTAAGCCGCTTCAAGCACTTTTGCTTCTGAATCCACACCCGTTTGCCGCATCCATAGCTCTGTACCCAACGTGTAAAGCGCGTGTTGCAGTTGCGTGCCGCCGGTGAACATACCATTTTCCTTGTATGGGCGGGGGCTGCCGGTCTTGTAATCGATAATTCGATATTGATGCGGTGCAATTTGATCAATCCGGTCGACGATCCCGCGCAACAGAATGGTCATGCCGTCTCCAAGCTCAAGGTGCAGCGGCTGGCCGTCCACGATGAGCTCTTGTTCGAAAAACCGGGGAGTCGTCTTAGCCTGCACTTCTTGCACTTCCATTCGATAGAACACTTCAACATCCCGGAGCATCGATTTCCGCTCTTTCTCAACCACATGAGGGCTCGGTGCCGGTATCCGCTCAGCATACAAGAGAATCGTCTCCTCCGCGATCTGAAGCAAACGAGCATGATCGTGAGTAATAGGCATGGTATTACTTGCGCTGATTTCTGTCATATAACGACGATAAACCTCGTGTAATAGCGAGCCTCTTTCATTCGGCTTCAGCCAGGAGGTACGATCAAAAGTCACCTGATCTTTCATGCGAATCTCCAACACATATTGGAAAAAATACCGCATCGGACATTCCGCGTACTTCTCCAATTGACTTGCACTAAGCGTCCGTTCGGCCTGGCCTCTCCAATAATCAGCCCATTCATCCCCCGCTATATATCCGTCATGCTCCGTAACTTGCGAGCTGCCGCGTGCCTCGAGTGCAAGTCTACCTTGACGAAGCGAAGGATAGACCGATTCGATGAAGATTTGCCGGTCCCTCTGAAGGCTTGCATTCGCATGGATATGCCCGAAAACGTAATGAGAACTGTCCAATGGTAGTCCATTTGGTTGAGCTTTGGAAGGCTGTTCTACATCCAAATACCCGACCGGTTCCCCTAAACTTCGGTGCAGCATCTCATAGTCCGCATTCGTTTCTCCGGATACTTTTCGGAATACCTGTAGAAGTTGAAAAGCCGGGCTTGCTGTCGCTCCTTCTGCCAAGTCATACGACGAGAAGCTAAATGTGATATTGCCGCTTATCATCCCAAGCCGACCATCACGAAGGCGTTGCCGATCTCTTTGTCTCTGCACGGCTGTTTGAAGCCCGGCACCGATCCGTCTGCACTCTTCATCGAGAAGCATGGGATTTTGCCTGATATTCCCGGACCACGACTGTTCATCCATCCCGAGAAGAAACGTATGTTTTCTCCCGCTGATCCCCCCGTTCGACAAACTCGATATGTACAGGAATCCGGGCTTGGGTAACCGTTGCACCCCGACTCGAAGTTCCTGCAGCATGTCTCGGGCATACAAGAACATTTGCTGAAACGGCATCGAGTCCGGAACAGGACATTCCTGCAGTTCTTTAGCGATACCTTTCATTTCTTGCAGGACGATCGCATCCTCTTCCGTTCCGCATACACCAAATCGATCCAAGATGTTAACGAGCCATCCCCAGATTCCCTTAGGAGAGGAGAGCGCCGCTTCGTCTGGAAACAATTCTCCTAGGAGGTTTGTCAGATGCTTCTTGATGTCGTCATCCCGCTGTTGTTGTTCCGTCCGCTCCCGTTCTTCGGGTCTTTCATCTGAATCCCCTTGGGACCGGACATGCCCCGACCCCAGCAACTTGATATACCGTTCTTTCCCCCAGCCGATTCCGCTTTTCTCCAGGGCTCGAATACAATCCGCATTCGTTATTCCTTGGTCACGATCGGAGAACGTGATCAATTGCTGCTGCAGCATCAATACGAGCTGCCGCACCTGATAACCGGACTCCAACCAGTTCAGCAGAAAATGTGCGGCTCTTCCCATTCCGGATGTAATCACAGGCAGCCCGTCTGCAAAGGAACAGGGAATACCGAAAGAAGCACACATGGTCGAAATAACCAACGCATATTCTTCATCCGGTACGATCATCTCCACTTCATCCAATGGCATCCGGCCCTGAATAATGCGTCTCAATGCTTCGCGAACCTCCGCCAGCCTTCCGGTCGCATGATAGAACTGAACCTTTCCGAACGGCATTGTGGATTGGACGTCAGTGAAGGAAGAAACCGCTATAATCCTCGTCATCCGTCCGTTTGACAACCGCTCCAGCATTCGAGCGGAAACCGGTGAAAGCGGCATAGGGTCTGGCAGAATAAGCTCCACGTTTTCCGGCAATTGGGTTGGTATATGCGACAAAAGGCCGGGGAAATCGATCCAGCTCCGCTGATTCAGAAAGCGCTCATACGCTGACAGCACCTTTCTGACATAGCTGCCTTTTTGCTGGCTCATAAAGTGGTCGTCTCGAAGCTCCCCCGCTCTCACTCCGGCACGGCGCAGATCCATAATGGCTTGGTGAACATGCATGGCAATACCAGGCTTTACTTGATCCACCGCGATGTAGGAATCCGGCTTGGAAGCCATTTGTTCCATGACATGATGGATAATCCAAAAGGACCGCTGTTCCCCGATTAAAGTCAGCCCTTGTTGATACAGGGAGAACTGAACCTGACTTCTTACAAAGGATTGAACCGTTTGGACCTCCACATTCATAACCGGCCCTAATTCCCGGCATATTCGCATCAACCAGGACTGTCCTTCGATGTAGGAAGGAGCAATAACAATTTTGCGGCGAAATGGCTCTCTACGGATTGCATCATATAAACGTTCTAGAAACGTGCCTACTATTTTCAAAAGGGATACCTTCCTTTCGTCTATCTTTCAACAACAGCACCTTACTGCCCATACAACTGTCCCCAACGCTGTAGCTGTTCCTTAAACTTTTCCCGGACAGATGCAGGCTCTAAAATCTCCGCTGAAGGTCCGTACTGAACCACCCAATTCATAAACTCCCGCTCGTGGTTGACGGTGACCTCGAATAATAAGCTGCCGTCCGGCAGATCGGTCATCTTCGGTCTCACGAACAATTCTTCTTCCTTCACATAGCGGGCGACATCCGGATGGAATTTAATCTTAAAAGTGATTAAAGAATCCCCGCGTTCAATCGACCAGGTATGCTTCATATACTGAGCAATGTTAAAATCACCCTTGTCGAATCGATTACTTGTCAACTCTACATGGCGGAAACGGCTTATACGAAACGTGCGAATGTCCTGCTTGGAATGACAATAGCCGATCAAGTAAAACCGTTGATCCCGCGGGACCAAATAGTACGGATCAATTTGGCGCTCCGTCAATTCATTCCGGCTCTGGGTATGGTAAACAGCCCTGATCGTCTTACTGGCGATAATCGCTTCCATGATGGGCAGCAAGAAGTTGGCACTGTTCTCCCGATAAGCCGGGGTGCCCATTTGGATCATGTCTGCGACATTTTCCAGTGTATCGTACCGCTTCCGGGTTTCTTTCACATGGGTAGCCATCACCTTGTCGTAGGCGGATTCAAAGCCTGGAGGCAATTTGCTGGTGTCCAACACGGAGGGCAGGACAGAGAACACCAACGCTTCCTGCTCCGTGAAATTCAGCGGGTACATGGCGAAATTACCGACAAAACGGTACCCTTTTCCGTAACCCTCGTTTGTAATCGGTGCGATCAAGTCCAAAATCCGCATGTCCCTATAAATCGTACGATCCGTTGTCTCGCATTTGTCCGCCAGCTCCTTGGCCGAAATCCCCGGATTGGATTGAATGGCGAGAAGTATTTTAAAGAGCCGAATCACTTTATCCGTCATGCTATATCTCCTATCGTGGCATATAGAATGTAAATCCTTATCATCATTGGGATTCTACGCTTTACCTGGTTCTTCCTGCCTATAAGGAGAAAACGCAACGTTCTCTGTCGTTTTGATGATGTACACTTCCTCTAGACCCGGCGTAAGTTCAACAATTGCCGTATCCTTAACGACAAATCGCACCATGCCGCAAACATGATGCTCAAACATATCATAAATCCGGCCGGCGCTGCGGCATCCTTTCGGTACGGTATGCGGACTGTTGGCGACATAACCGATTTTGCCCAATGGGATCATATCCACCTTTATCGCTTCATGGTCATGCGGATTATCCGGGTCTTTGATCAAGTGAACGACCTGACCCGGCTTTAGAAATGCTGCTCCGTAGTAATGCTGCGTGCCTGTGACGGCGATATAGATCGGTTGATCCACTGTACTCACTCCCGCATGTCTTTCCTTCATTATGACGGATCGCAACGACCATAGATTGTCAGCGAATATATGTTCTGCGCACAAAAAAAGCACTGCGGCATCTCAACTTGAGATCGCAGTGCTGCATTCATTTTAGAAAATGGGCAAACTGATCCGGCGCATTCCGAATGTCTTGTGCCAACTTCTCGTATTCCGCGGATAATTTGACCGAACGAACTCTTTTGGCGTCTTGATCGCGCGGCTCAATGAATCCTTCTTCTCTCCAATGACTTACCTTTTCCCTTATTGAACGGTCCGACAAACGCAGCAGGTCCCTCATTTCGCTTGTCGTTAGGGTATCTTGTTTAAAGGTTAATTGAGCAAACACCATTCTTTGCTGGGGATCTAACTTGCGAATTAGATCCGGTTCGATTTTCGTCATTTGAGCAGATTTCTCCGTTACGATGGCAGCGGCTTCTTGAAAAACCTCCGCCAAACCATCGATAAAGAATTCCAGCCAAGGCGTCAAATCAGCTTCATTCCGCCCAAAATAATAATTGTGATGGAGACCCAACTGGAGTCGGCGATAATATTCAGCCAAGTTGCGGTCATAGAAATTCTCGAGTACAAATAACCCCTTTAAGCCATATCCGCCGCGTCGTAAAAGATATGTCGTGATCATCCGGGCCGTTCGGCCATTCCCGTCCAAATACGGATGAATCGTTAGGAACTGCCACATGAATATGCCAGCCTTGATAGGAACCGGAACCGAATAGGTTTCCGGCGAGTTCACCCAGGCAACCAAATCCTCCATTAATACCGGGACATCTTTCCATTCCGGCGGCAAATAAAAACCGGAGGCATTGCGGCTGCCTACTTGATTCTGTTCTTCGCGATACTCGCTAACACGCGGTCTTCGTCCGTGTGATATTCGGATAATAGCATGCAGCTTTTTAATAAATTCCTCTGTGACCGGGAGCTGTCTTTTTTCGGCTTCATCCAGGTATTCCAAAGCTTTCATTAAGTTATAAACTTCCTGCTCTTCATTGTCATTGCTGGTTTGGTACAAGACTTTTCGCTTCGTCGCCTCGTCAAGCGTGTTTCCTTCAATTTTCGTTGAAAGAATGACCGTCTTTTCCATCGATTCTTTCTTAAGCAAATCCAGAATAGATGCGGGCAGTGGAAGCAAATCCACCACAACACTGGCGCGTTGTATATCCATTAGTCTGCGGGCTATGGTGTCCGTAATTGAATATTTGGGTGTAAACATAACATCACCTTCCTCAATAACATTATACCATTGCCGCTATTTTGCCGCAAAGTATTTTTTTCATTGCATTTTCTTCGTATATTTTAATTTCTACAATGACATCCTGTACAACGCTTTATTCTCCAGCCCTCGGACCGGCTGTGTCCACAACTCCTTGTCCGAAGTGGCGCTTAGTGCGTCCTCCGCCATCTGGAGTTTGGCATCCAGTGCGTCAATATAGTGCAATGCTACCGCTTCTGCCGTTTGCGGCTGTACCGGGCTCCCCCATTCTCCGAGGTTATGGTGAGAGAGAATAAGGTGCTGCAATCCGATTACTTGTTCCGAATCAAGCGGAAGTTCCAGCCGCAATGCAGCTTCTGTGATCCAACCAGCTGCCATTGCAATATGACCGATCAACTTTCCCTGAGTGCTATAATCTGTCACGACCCCAAGCTGAGCGATCATCTCCTCTGGCTTTGCAATATCGTGTAGGATAATCCCGGCTTTGATCATATCCTCTTTTAGAAATGCCCTCTGCTTGCAAAGGAACTCGCCGATCTCCAGCATACGAACGATATGATAGGCCAAGCCTGCAAAGTATGCATGATGGTGCATTTTGGCTGCCGGATAATGAGCCAGTTTCTCACTCACCTTATCGACGCAAAAGCTTACAATATCACGAATGACCGGGTCCCAAATACTCTCGATTACTCTGTATATGACCTCTAATAATTCCGCAGATCCAATTGGAGCCGCCCGAATAAAATCGGTTAGGGACACACCGTCTTCATTGCTTACATTGCGAATCCGGGTGATCTTAACCTGCGGCTTTTCCCGATACAATTGAACGATTCCCTGAACCTTGACTAGCGTCATCGGAGAAAAGCTGTCTTTTTCTGTTTCCTTCACATCCCAATACTTTGCAGGGAGCTGGCCGCTGGCATCACACAGCACCAAATCGAAGTAATCCTTTGCCGGCGATGTGTTGGTCTGCTTCAGCTCCAGCTCTTTCAGCAAATAGAAGCCGACGAATTCATCATTCGTACTCAGATCTTTAATCAAAGTCATTCTTTTCACCCCCATCTACAACTCCAAAAACTCTGCCTCTGCCTCAGTGATCTAGTATATTTTTATTTTATAATTAAGTCATGACAACTTTTTGTCAGCGAATATATGTTCTGCACAAAAAAAACGACCAGATCTAATCCGGTCGCGTAGAATTCCTTATTCACATTGGGAGAAATGTAAAATTCAAGATTTAATCATCTTCGGTTAGTAGTAATTCCCTTTTACAAACATCACACTGGACCTTGATAACCAATCCTAGACTTGTTGGTATAAATATGTACGCAAACTTTGCTCCCGTTACATCTTTGGGTTCACATTTATCCCAATTATTAATTTTGTTTTCCATAGATTTGCTAATTTCAAACTTCATATGATTCTCCATAATCAATGTAACTGATCCTTGATCTTATGCACCCATTTTGGAAGAGATTCGGCCTGATATTTTAAAATACTATGTTCAGCTTGCATAACGATTTTACCGGAAACTTCGCTATTATCAATCACAATCAAATGATCAATGAGATGGATATGAGTTAGCAGATTTTGCATGGATGTGGTTTGTCTCCGAATGATGTCTTCAGTCGGTATATGATGTCCGCCGTTTCGAACTCTGACGGCAACACGTTCGATATTGAGCCGAACATCATTTAGACCCACATAAAACATCATCACTTCAAAGCCGTTCGCCTTGGCTTCCCGTATCAGTCGTATCGCATTACCGCCGGCCAAAGTCGTTTCTACAGAAAAATCGCGTTTATGATGGATACAATCTCTCGCAAGTTTAATCGCTTCTTTGCCTGCGGATACTTTGCGGCGATCCGGATGGTCAGAATCAATGCCGCGAGCTAAAGCGTCGGGATCTATATTGACACTGATACCAAGCCTGTCCACTATCAAATTGCGAATGGTGCTTTTGCCGCTGCCGTTATTGCCGGCGAATACAACCATCACTGTGGAGTACTCATTCATGATGAACCCCAGGATTGTCGATTGGCTCGATCACACCGTTTGCATATTCTTTGACAATCTGGCCTTTTTCCGTTTGATAGACAATATAAGTTCCGTTCGCTTTTGCATCCAGTTTCGCGCGATCGCCCGTAAGTTTGATCAGTTTTTGCAAATCTTGAATACGGTCCATCATAGGTCACCATCCAACCCGACTTAATCTTGCCATTATTATAACATACTCGTTTCAGATCAAAATTACAGGCCTCGCATACCAGTTTGTCCACCCACTCACAAAAATCAAGCTATGCTCAAACCGCGTTACTTCTTATTCCCATAAAGTTCAAAAACGAATCTTCCCCAGCTCCTCCCGGAAAGCCGGTCTTCGCGGAAATTTGGTTAACAATTTTTGTGTGACGGTGAACGCTTCTTTCCGTCCGCCAACCTGTTGAAGCATTCGAATGATCCGGCAAACATCGGCGTAATCTCGCCTGTCTCTGGATTGATCCGCCCGGAATTCGATATATGCCACGAAAAGCGCCTTCACCTCCTCCGGGTAATGCGGAAGCAATTGCTCATAGAACGATTCAATTCGGTAAGGTGCCTTGCGGACATGTTCCAAAAGCCGTGCGTACATCTCCTCTTCCACCAGAATTTGGGTATACGTATGCTCTCCCCTCGGGCTCTGCTCTAATTGATCTAACATATCTTGCAAATACAAAGTCCATTCTCCCTCATCGGAAAATGTATCCTTCACAGAGCGATAATACGCATACTCTCCGTTCACAATCAGCTCCATCCCGAGTTTCCGCTGCTGTTCGACTTGTTCTGTGCGATGGTATGCCTCATACCGATATTTCTTCCAGCGATAGACGAGCCCCGGCAGCCTCTGATCTTGGGCTTCCCCGGCCTCCGCCAATCGGATCGCTTCCTCGGCATCGCCTTGCTCAAGCGCCGCTCGAATCGCAATCTCCCGAATTTCCGGGAAATGCAGATGTTTATACAAATAAGCTTTCGCCTGTTCTTCACCTGAACGTTCCAAAATTTGACCATATCGGAGCACAGTTACCCGCTCGTCTGTGTACTCCCGCGACCAATTGCTTCCGGACGTATGACCCAGGAGCGAATCCGCCGCATCATCCCATTGATGTTGCATCTGTTCCGACTCGATCAGCGCGCCCGCCGCCTCGAGGAGCGCGAGCTGCCAATCCGACCACCCGTCGTAATAAGGCTGGTGTGTCTCCTCCAACAACCGGCGGAAAATCTTCAAGCGTTCTTCCGCCGGAATATGATGGTGATCCTGAACCAGCTTGAAGATCGATTCCAGACAGCTTTCGATCACGATCCCGACTCCACCGTCCGAATCGTCGGCGGACTGCAATAATTCAATCATCTCTTCGATGATGCAAAACAGAATCGCCAGCCCGTGCAACCATTCCTCTTCATCGAAGGCGGAGAGAGCCTTTTCAGCGACGATCTCCGCACCTTCCACCGCGCGGCTTACGTTCCGCCAAGACACAAAACCATGATCATCCGAATATGTGTCAATGTAGGATCGAATCAACCGTCGGCAGGCGTCCAACTCCTGATCCGCGCCCCTTTTCGACAAGTGGAGTCTGATGCGCTCTTCCGCGGTATATGAATCCGATGCAATCGAGAGCAGCAATTCGATTAATTTCTCCTTGCTCTCTGCTTCCAACAGTTGCCGGAGAGACGGTTCCGGTGAAGATACCCCGTCTGCTTCTCTATTCTTAAGCTCGAGGAATACGGCGACTTGATGCTTGCATACCGGTCCAAAATCGTACGGACAATCGCATTCCGATTCCATTATGTTGTTCTCGTTGTCTAGCCTTACATAAACCTCATAATCCTCGTACCCGCGCACAACCGCAGTGTACTTTTCATCGGCAATGGACTTCAAGGAAATTACCCGTCCTTCGAACGCGTATTCCTTCCCTCTGTGTACAACTGCAGGATCTATGTATCTGGAAAAATCGGATAAATTCAAGAGGACCACCCCCTTTGGATGCTTCTTTCCATTTTGGAATTCCAATAGTCGATGAACACCTGATAAGATCGCACCGTGGTAAAGAAGGGAATATGTTGGTCTGCCGCAGCGTCGACATATTCATCTTTTAGAAATGGTGACAGCGACACAGGTCGTATATCGGTTGCCATTTGGAAAATAATCCTGCTCATTTGTTGCTTTTATGCTTAAGGATGTATGTTTTAGCCAAGTGGTTTAGATGGCCAACAGCAATTGAATTGGGATCACTCGGGTCATGCTTCTTCTGCATGGCACGTTCAAATTCATCCATCATCTTTGCAAAATCGCATACATTCTGCTCAAGACCAAATAAACGTTTCATGTCTCGATAGTGTCGAAAAAAAACTGCGTTAGCTTGATCATTGGGATAACCTAATTGTTGAAGTTCCGAAATGACCGCTTGAGCATACAGCTTAATCATCGTCTGTCTTGAAGAACGTTTCACCGGTATCCCCTGCCCAAACATTTCTTGATTACTCGAGAATCAACTTCACTTCAATGGATTCCAACCAATCAGAAACACGTTTGCGATTCTGCTCTTCAACAAACTGGTAATACCGCTCTAACTGCTCACTGTCGGAAGATAACGCATCCTTGAATCTTCGGAATATTCTCTTGCCGCCGCTTAATATGTGCATCAAAGTGGATTGCAGCTTTTTATCTTCAACCGTTTCCGCAAAATCAACCATGTCGGTATATCCTTCATCCGACTCCCGTTTCGGTATCCGAAAGTAAATTTCATTAAAGCCTTCTTCAATGATCTCGCTTAATTCTTCGTCCTCTTCATCCCGGTCAAACGTTCGCAACGTGACAACATCTCCAGTTTCGATATTCAGGAAGGACTCTATTCCTTCTACGTACATGTCGTATGCATCCACAATCTCCTGAAACTGCTGCTTGGTCAATTTCAATTCTTTCATAGGTTCTCCCTCAGCTACTATCGCTTTGATCAACTCGCCGCGTTGTTCCGCCTCATATTCCTCCCACGTGGTTCCATACGGGAAGCCGCCATCCGTATATCCGGCGATAAAATAGAAATTCTCGTCTTGCTCCAACAGCCCCGTGAATTCCGCTTTCTGACCGGTCCGCTTATTTTTCTTCCTGCCGCGCATTAAGTTCCCCACCTAAATCCATCTTATTTGAGCGTGCAGATTAGCCAAATTGTCATGAAAACCCCAGCCGATCCCTTCTGTTTTCGAAACCACGGCTTCAAGGCGCTCCTCGAATTCGTCGAACAACTCGGCTGTTTCATCTTTATTTACTTGATCAATGATATCGGCATACATGGACACCATGCTGTAGTAGAAGCGTTCATCAATATCCCCGTAGCTTAGGGTGAAATCAACTCCATTTTCAACGTAGACCAGCTTCAATTCCAGGGCGTACCTGGCATTTCCAGTCAATCTTTCGAATTCCGAGATCGCATGTTTCGCTTCCTGGAGTCTCAGCTTGCCAAATCCCCGCTCAGGGAAAAACTCTTTCTCAACCTTCTTGCAATACTCTTGAAAGAGAGACTCTACTGCTTCATCGCCCAGTATTCTTACAGCAAGAAACTTCTCCATATCTTTGCTGGCGCCATGACAAGCCTTCACCAAATCGATAAGCTGGTCGCTATTTAGCTGCTTCAGATGCTTATTCAGAGCAGACTTCGTCAGCTTCACAGGCTTTTTCCCTACCGGCCGCTTAACCAGTGACTTGGGGATCAGCTTGTCCTTCTGTCGCCCAAGCTCCTGATTCACTTCTTCGCAGGAGAAATGTTCGGGATCATATCCTTCTCGAACCCAGCCTATAAAATGATCCCGCTCCGGATGATTGGGAGTAAGCAGTACTTCCAGCATATGCTGATGCCCCCACACGCCTCCCACATCTTCCTGCGGACAGCCGCGGGCACCATCTAGACACAAGGGTGCCGGGTCGGATGTCGATGCGTCGATTTTGATCAACGTAACCGTGTGCTGCCAATCATCTCCAAAATCATACACGTATGTAAATACGGTGTTTTCTTCGTGAACATGCTTCTGAACGATTTCTCTTCGAGCATTCAATACCTCTCGGTCTTCCATATCTGCGAATGTCGGATCGGGCAGACCGATCACCTTTTCTTTCACATGAAACTCGTATAAATGGTAATTTTCCCATCCCATGACCGATTGGATGATTTTGTGAAGCTGATGAAACGTCACGTCCGGATGAAATTGAAACTCCCGCCAAATCTTCGGGGCAATCTCATTCAGTTCGATTCTGCATCTATAAACCATGATCGTCTGTTCTCCTTTTAAGTATTCCGAGTATATAAACAATCCCACTGTATCCCGGTTGGAATTACAATGGGTAGGCTATTTAGATTCATTCCCATTCTTCTTCGCGCATCCTTTTGATTTCATCAGTCAAATGCGCAGCTTGTTCCGGAGTTAAAACTCCAGCCGATTCAAGGATATCGTCAATGCTGCATTCATCCTCAGACATTTGTCGGTCCAACTTATTTGGCAGGGGCATAGCCAACTGTTCTCCTCCCAATTATAAATCTGAGCAATCATTTTCATTTCTCTCCGGGAAACAAAACAGGAACATTCTAAACTTCATTCTCCTGCTGTTCAAAAGAAATCCTAGACCTCTTCACAATGATACGCGACAGTCCCGCATAGGTCTGTCTTCCTCAGTATAAGCTTTGCCTATAATGGGATTGGTGAGTATAGCTTCTGTTTCAAGAATGAATAATTATATGAAATCATACGTTTTCTCGGGAGAAAATCACTCGCTGCGAAACTGGGAGAGCTTACTGCCGGAGACCATAAAACTACGCGGTTCATGATCGAAAGTCCTCGGGAGATAAGGATTTCAGTAACTCCGATGTGCTCAAGGCTTTGCCAAGCTTGAATGGACCGCTGCTCTTCCTCTTGCAAGACGAGAGTGAACTTTCCCTTTCCTGGAATATGAAAGTGGTACACGGAGTTGTCGCGGCTCATATTCGATATGTTCTCCATCAACTCTTCCGGTGAATTGACCTTTTCCATTCGATGTCACCCCATGTCATAAGCTTTTCCGCTCTTTTATCACCAGTATAACATAAACCGCCCCGAATCCTGTAGAAGCAGAAAACCGGTCCCCACGGACCGGCATATCGCCCATGTAGCTCGTCCACCCTTACTTCGCAAACCGCGCCGTTAGCTGAAATTGCTGAAGATCTGAAGAAAAGTAAAAAGGCCTACCCTGTAAGAATAGACCTAGAAGTTAAGATTTATATACATCACCACGAGAGCCAATTTTAATTACTTGGATAAGTAACTTATCATTCTCAACTGAATAAATAATTCGATAAGAACCCACTCGTAATCGATATTCGTCCATTGTTCCTTGCATCCTTTTGATATCGAGCTCTGGATGATAAGGGTCTTCACAGAGAATTTGTAGATGTTGAGTAATTCGAATACGATTCGTCCTATCTAATTTTTGTAAATACTTAAGAACATCTTTATAGAACTCAATTGAGTAAGTCATCGATAACATCCTTAAGTTTAATACTCTCGCCACGTCTAAAGGATTCTTTAGCTTTTTTAATTGCTTCAATATCATCTTGAGTAGTTGGCTCATCATCCCAAGGGATATGACGATACTCTTTATTTGTGACTAATTTTTCCAAGAAATCAGCAGCGATTGGAAGGGCTTCTTCAGGTAATTGTTGAATTAATTTGTTCAAATGATCTTTTGAAACTGCCATTCGATCAACCCCTATCTAGAAAAGCTAAATTAATTTTATTATAACACGTACTTAATGAAATTTCATAAAGATCGTACGGGCTATTTCAAGGTAGTCAGCAACATCAGCTAACACCGTATTCACGCTTCGGGCCATACGGCCCTTGGTCTGCCCGAGGCATTTCGGGGGAGAAGATTCATGCAGACAACCCTGCGAACCTAACCGCGTCGCGGCCGGCAGCTACGCTGCCTTAAGGTTCTCGGATTCGTGAATACAAGAACGTTACCTGAACCCCTCGTCAAAGATGAGTGGTCTGGTTTTCCTCCATAACAAAAAGTCAGAAAGTTAATGTCCATTGTTTTCTTCTTTAATCCAATTCCACAATACTTTCCTGTTCCAAGCGTATCCTTCGATCAAGCATCGTTTGCAGCACCTGCCTCCAATGGGTCAGTCGGGTATCCTTTAGAGCCTCCTCAAGCTTTCCGGCATATTCATCGCTGATTGACGCCGCTGAGGACTCGTAACGAAGAAGCGTCTCCGCATCCATTAGCATGGGCCTCAGATTAGAAAAGAATTTCTTCCGCAGGTATTCAAAAATCCGGATTCCTCCCAGATCAATATCACCCCAATGATACACTTCAATGTTCTTTTCCGATGCCGAGGCCAAATGCTCTGCCAGTCTACACAAAAAGGATTGCAATGACCGATGGGGAAATCCCCCGGTATATAGAACAAGCTCTGTGTCGCGGAGCTCGGAAGCGTGTTCGAGCCACAGATGATAAGTCGCCAAGTTTTCAATTGTTACTATCCGAGTGGCAACTGTTTGCACTTGATACATTTCTTCCACCGTTTTATCCGATAAGCCAACCCCACCGGCAAACACTCCAATATCAACCTTACGACTGTCGGTAGTACGGAATGAAAGAGGCCCGCTTACCAGCACAATTTGTGGATTTTTGGCCACCCCGAGGAAATCAAGCCATTCTTCCTCGGTTTCACGCTCCTCTCCTGATGCCTGCTTGGCGAGCGAAAGCAACCTTCGTTGAACGTTTCTTTCCATGTGCTTGGAGTCCTTGAACAGCCTCTGGCTAAGTAATCTTATTGGAACGGCTCGCTCGAGCCTAGGAAGCTCCAGCAATACACAAACAAGATCCTTATACCCCTCTGGATCGTCCACCTCCAGGTGGGCAGTTTTACCTTCGGCTAGCGATACATCGGCTTGTTCAGACCACACCCTGACCCATTCCCAAGGATGGCGGGATAAGGGAGTAAGGATGTGCCGCAAGCGTTCCAGCTTGTCCCGCTTCGGCATCCGCCCCGCAACGCGATAAGCCGTCTTCAACTCACTCCATCGCAGATAGATTCTTTCCAACTGCTCGCCGGTGCGAAACCGGGCCCAATTGAGTTCAACAAGTCCGAGCCGCTCCAACTCGGAAGCTGCTTCGTTGATCCAAATTCGTTTACGGAAATCCATTTCGTCTGTATAATCTTGCCAGAATGGACTTTTGTTAAGAGATAGCTGCGGCCTTTGCTTGGAAGGCTGCCCGGTTACAAAAGACTGGCTTAACTCGTATTTGTCCAACAGGAGGTTTAGCAGCTGGGAGACAAATTTGGATTTATATGGCGTTTCATGAATCTCCAAGCAGATCACCCCTTACCATAAAATCTAGAATAAAAAGCCTTGACCGTTTCCTTCATCCGCATCATCGGCTGAGGGGGATTTCCCGTTGTCAACGTTCGATAAATTCGATGCGGCAGCCGCCTCAGCCTCATATTCCGCTATTTCCACGGCTCCCGCTCTCGCCATCTCGTCTTCCGCCCCGTTGTCCCATTTGTCAATCATGTCTACATAACACTGGTAGTTATGCTTGCTGACGAACAGCGTGGTGGACACCTCAGGAGCCATATGCTGCATCTTCTCATCGGGAACGGCGGCAATCAGCTGCAGACCCATTTGCTTAATCAACCGCAGACTGGATTGAATCCGCTGCTCGTCCATTTTATTGAACGCTTCATCGAAAATGACAAGCCGCGTGCTTTTTCCGGAATATAAGTGGTGGAAGGAAGCCAATATCGCAATATAGAACGGTGTCTGCGTCTCGCCTCCCGATTTCTCCTTCAGCACTTGCGAGAAGCGGTATTTGCCGTTGCCGGATGTTACGATAATATCGAAATCCAAGTATTGCCGATAGTCCGAGAACTCCTCCAATTGTCCGGCCTCACCTTTGACCAGAAGATCGAACAACTCATGCAGAACCTCGGTACGATCATTGTCCGGTAATTCGAACAATGAACCCTTTTCCAAAAGCATGGGATCCATCACGGCATCATAGAAGCGCTTGTAACGTTCACTAGGGGAAACCTCAAAATGATACTTGTCGTCGGAAAAAGGAAAATGCCTCAGCGCATAGTTCAGCTCGTGAAACTCCCTACGGGCCATCTCGATCGCTTCCCTTAACCGAAAAATAAAGTGGGACTTGAACTCCTCTTCCGATTCTTTCAAAGCCGCCGCAACTTTATCCTGATATTCCGGAATATTCAGGTGTTCGATCGTTTCAAGCAGCCGATCGTAATCCTCGTTCGTGACCTTCTGGATGTCGGCGATAAAATTTTGATCGATATTATATTTTTGCCGCATTAATTGCAGCTTGTTGAACTGGCTGTCGCGCAGTGTCTGCTGACCCTTCCAGCTGCCTTCCCAATTTTGGATTTTCTGCCAAGTGGAGGCGGACGAATTGCATGCTTCTTCGTATCTTTGCATCGCTCCCGCTTCCCGCTCGCTGCCGTGCTCATTGATCCAATTCCGCCATGCGGCTTCGTACTCTTGCACCTTAATCCGAAGCAAGTGCAGCTTTCCTTCCGCTTCGGACTTTTTCGATTCGGTTTCCGTTTGCTTTTGGAGTAAGGATCCCCATTTTTGTTGCCACTTCTGTTCATCCTTCTTCCACTGCTCATACTCCGCCTGCAGCCGCTCCGCTTCGCTGAAATCGAGACCATTCAGTTCCTCTGTCTTCTGCAATAGCATTTCCGAGCATTCGTGGATATGCCGCATCAGGCCAAGATGGTCGGCAAGCTTGGTACAGCCCGTTTCCTTCAATTTGCCGATCCATTCGGAAAGGTGTTCACCCCAAGCATACAGCATGCGCCGTTCGTCCTGGGCAGACACCAGCTCGGAGCGGCGGATTTCCAACTGGCGGGCGATCGCTTTGGCGCCTATGAACGGAACCTCGTATTGCTCCTTGCGCATCTGCCGGGCTACCAGGTTGTTGTAAACCATGCATGATTGGGTCACCGCTGTACGATGGTGTCGCAGTTCCTGCTCGTTTGCAGCCTTCATCACCTTGCCCAGCAAATGCTCGACGTGCGCCTGGATTACGGGATGCTCCGCCTGCAGCTCGAGTGCCAGGGAACCGGTTACGGCCGTTCCCAAATACCGCTTCTCCTTCTCCGTATCGACGAGACCGACGCCTTCCAGCCGATAGGTTCGCTTCTCCCTTTCATAAATAGACAATGCCTCTGCGAAACATTCCGGTTCAACCAACAGATCGAAGCGCTGGGTGTTCAAATACCCTTCCACCGCATTACGCCAAAGCTCTTCCTTGAGCTCCATGTGCTCGCAAAACACCCAAACCGCCGAGCGGCCCCGCAGCCGTTCCTCCAAGATGCCCTTCAACTGGCGCACCGGTTCGGCATAGCTGCGCTTCTGCTGCTCCAGATCACGAATGATCGTTCTTAACTCTTCGATTCGAGCGTCCGTTTCACCCAGCTTTTCCTGCAACTGGTTATGTTGAACGAGCATCCTGTCACGCCACGCCGTTAGACCTTCTCCAATCTCAGCCAGATCCCGTGTCCACTCTTCTTCCTCATGGACTTCAATGATTCCGCAACGTGCCACAGCGTCAAGACGCGCCAGGCTCTCCTGATAACTGCGAAGCGTCTCCCTCTCTCCAGGCTTCCATGTCCAGTACGGATTGTCCGGCCAATCGTACAAGTTCGCCAATAGCTGAAGCTCCCGTTCAATTTGTCTCCGATACGTGAGCAAGAGCCTCTCTCCCTCGCTCTGTTGAGCGGTGAGCCGGGCAATGTCCTCGTGCAGCTCTTTCTTGCGCTTCTCCGCAGCATGGTTCTGCCAGCGCTGGTAAGCATCCTGCTGCTTGTCCCGGGCTTCCGCCTGCAACCGGGCGGCAAGGTCAATATCATCCGCAAGCTGTCGCAGCTCTTCTTCCAGCCGGACATTGTCCCGTTCGGTCTGCTCCAGATTCTCACTCTCGTAATCCGCTTTCAAGCGCCGGATCACATAATCCTGCTCAATGGCAGTCTCCTTGTATTTGGCATACTGGGCATAACACTCACGTATGGATTGCAGGTGCAGCTTCTTCTCCTGAAGATGCTCCAGCTCCTGGCGATACCGTTCGTGGATCTCGAAATTTTGCCGCATCAAATCCAACTGCAGCTCTTTTCGGTCGAGTATATAATCGTAGACAAAAGCACGGATATTCTGGATCGGCTTGAACGAGAGCGCTTTGGTGAATATTGTGAAAAACCGATCATGAAGCTGTCCCATCCGGGCGAGTAAGGCTTTCTGATAGTTGGTCTTGTTCCTTTCAAACAAAGCCTTTTTTCCGGAGAGCCCGCTGACCCTGACGCTTTCCCCACCGTAGCGCTTGCGGAATTCGTCTCGATTGAGCAGCTGGCCGTTGGATTTGACAAACTGCAAATCATCCAACCGCCGATCTGACAAAATGAAATACTCTTCTTCCCCGGTCGTGCTTCCTCGGTATACATCAATCGCTACCCCGACAACGAACCATTCCTTACGGTCCTCGTCCCGGAATTCAGCTGCAATATAAGTCGTAAAATCGCCGTCCCTCAAAAAGGAGCGCTCGTCGCTGCCGATTTTTCCCCTAAGATAATTGATAAAGCTGCGTTTGGCGTCATCGTGTGCAGCCGCATTGAACTTGATCATTCGATGATCAGCAACGAAAAGCACCTGCAGCGCGTCAATAATCGTCGATTTTCCCGCGGCGTTCTGTCCAGTGATCAACGTCTGTTTTCCGAATTCCAGCTCCTCGTCCTTGAAATAATGCCAGTTAATCAGACGCAGCCGCTTCATCCATTTCATCCAGCAATCCTCCCTCCGCGTTCGTCAGGTACAATTCTAGCTTATCAAGCAACGACTGCATCTCATCCGTCTGAATCATATAGATCCAAGTATGGAACAGCTTGAACCGGGCATCATCGGAACGAATGTCGGAATCCAGCGGTTCAATCAATTGGGCCTGTACGCACAATCTAACCAGCCTGTCCAATGCGGTACGGTTTACCCATTCCAGCCGGAACGTCTCGTACTTGCTGCGAATTTCATAAAGGGTAATCATAGGATAATCCGCCAGCGATAGGCCTTGCCTCTTCTCCTCATATAGTAAGCGCAGCACCAGCAGCCATAGTGTCTGTTCCCGGTCAAGCCTACGGCGAAGACGGCCATCGGGAATATGCAGATAGACGCATTCATGCCGCTCGTCCACGACAAGTTCCCAACCAAGGAATCGATAATAGCCCTCCAACGCGGTACGGTAGCGACGAATTGTCGCATACAACTCCCGGTCCTTGTCTTTGATCAGAAGGTTAACCTCCATGAGTCGCTGGATTACTTCTTTGACCTTCGATTGTTCAGAGTCGCTCAAATCTTGAAACATCATGAATCGTTATCCTCCCCGCTCTTTACGGACAATGTCGTGATTGTGGAATCGATATCTTCCGACACTAACCGTCTGCCGCTTGCCTTGCCGGTCCAAGCTGAAACGCGAGCCACCATCCGAGCCATACAAATAAACATACCCCAGCATAAGAAATTCCTCGGCACTACTTGGAGCGAGCTCGATCAGTTCCATGCGCTTTCGGTCACCAAGCCGGGTCATGACGTAATCATCCACTTTTTTACGGGTAATGGCCTTGCGCATTTTCTCTACGTTCCTCTGTCGCAGCTCCTCCATCACGTGTGCCGGAATCGGAACCGTAACATGGGTCTCCGGCTGATGAGCCATCCTTCGGCGGCGCGGCGGCAGGAGTGACTGCTCTGACCATCCGCGAACCTGATTAATCGCGAACAGCGAGTATTCCGCATCCTGCTTTTGCTGGCCGAGCAACTCCAGCAGACGTGTCAACCGGCGGTCCAATCCTTCATGCTGCTGACTCAAATATCTGGCCCGGTCGTAGGAAGAACGAAGATACTGGTTATGCCGCACATCAATCTGATAGAAAATCTCTTCCAGCCCGACAAAGGTTTCTTCAATGAAGAATAAAGCTTCCTTGACGGCATATTCCGCTTGTTCAACCGTTTCATACAGCTCGCTCTTGACGCCGTCCATTGCAGCTTCCTGCAGCAAACCCCGATCTAGGAGCCACTTCTGAACCGTATGAAGGATTTGAAAACGATAGCGCGCCACATGATCCGACGTTTTGAGCCGGTGATAGCTTTTATCTACAATTTGCGATTTATAGGTTTCAAAATGATGGTCCAGCACTTCGCGAATCGAAGTTTTTTGAACAACTGTCTCCATGTGATGCTTCATATTATTGTATAACCCAATCAATTCATGGCGAAATTGCCTTGTTACCTGTGCCGCCTCCATTACGGCGAAACAAGGGCGCATTTTGGCCTCCTCGCCGGTAAGAAGCTGATAAGTTACAAAAGCAAACCGTTGATATTCGACCGTCCGTGCTTCGCATAATTCCTGAAACACCGCAATCAGCCGGCTGGCATAATGGGGAAGTACAATATAAGCTTCGAACTGGCTGCGGGTTTCCACATCAATCCACTTCGCCCGTTCCAGCCGTCGCAGCAATGCATTGGCCTGAGCTCTGGAGACATCCTCTAACGTAAGCTGATCCTCTCTTCCAGCTCCAACCGGCTCATCCTCATCGGCAGAAATGACCATACCCGTTTCTTGTTGAGTCTCCAGCAGCTCCTGCAGCAGATCCCGCATGACTTCATAGCGAATGCCGAACCGCTCCCTTTGCGAATGCTCGTATAAAAGCAGCAGTGCTTCCGCATATATCTTCCGATTGGAACCCGTCAGAAGATGAAATAATCCTTCCGGTACTACATCAAACAAGTTCATCATACCGTGCGCATACCCTTTCGGAGAAAAATGTCGATACTTTATTATACTAGATTTGGAAGATATGAAGTATGGTAGAATACGGCTATTCCCTTCAATCTTAATGGCAAGCTCCATTGGTATACGGAATACTTGCCGTACAAGGCTCTCAAGTATCGGTATTAACTCCAGAAGAAGCAGAAAACCGGCCCCCTCGGACCGGCTGATTCAGGCTCCATATAGCTCGGCCCACCTCACCGCACAAACCGCCCGCTGCACACAAAACGCGCTGCTTCCTGACGTCGGTTCGTGTTCACAACGTGTTGA